>JAYUBA010000942.1:0-4870 GCA_043741075.1 Frigoriglobus sp. | reverse complement strand
GCCGCCGACCTCCCCCTCAAGGGGGGAGGTCAGAACGACAGCAGGACGACTGTTCGCGTCCGACCAATTTGGTTTCATAGAGGGCAAAGTCATGGCGGTCGGTAGCCGGTGGTGGATCGCGGTCGCGCTGACGTTCGCGCTGGTCGATGTCGCGACTGCGCAACTGCCGGCGGGCGCGGTCGCGCGCCTCGGACACACCCGCCTGCGGCACGCGGACAAGCCGACGCAGGTCGCCTTCGCCCCGGACGGCAAGACGTTCGTCACCGGCGGCGACGACGGCACGGTTCGCGTGTGGTCCGTCGCCACCGGCGAGCCAATCAGCGTGCTCCAGAAGCCGGGGTTGGGCGTGACCGCGCTCAAGGTCACGCACGGCGGGAAGCGGCTCTCGGTCCAGTTCGGCACCGACGGCCTCATCCGCTTCCTCGACGCGCCCACGCTCCGCGAGGTCGGCTCTACCCCGTTCTCGAACCGCCACCGGTTCGGGTTCAGCGCGGACGGCGCGTTCGTGGCGACCTCCGACTCCGCCGGCAATCTGCTCGTCACCGAGGTCGCGAACGACCTGCCCAAGCTCGAACTCGCCGGCGCGAACCACTTCGACTTCCGCCCGGACGGCAAGGCCATCGCCATCGGCGACGCGAAGGGCAACGTGAGCGTTCACCTCGTCACCGGCGGGAAGCCGACGTTCGCGCTCACGCTCGACGGCGCGATCACCGGCCTCGCGTACAGCCCGAACGGCGCGCGGCTCGCGGTCGGGTCGCGCGCCCCGGACGGCACCGACGCGATTCGCGTGTACGAGGGCGCGAAGGAAAAGCCGGTCGCCGAGATCGCGGGTATGAGCGTGCCGAAGGCGTGGGTGGGGACCGACGCGCTCGCGTGCGGCAACGGCACCGACGCGGGCGTCTACGACTTCGCGAAGAAGGAATGGGCCGGGCGCATGAAGGGCATGTCGGGCGAGTTCGCGGTGTCGCCCGACGGCACGAAGCTCGCCGCCACCGGCACCGGGCTGCGCGTGCGGCTATGGGACTTGACCACGGGCAAGCAGTTGCACGCGGAGAACGACAGCTTCCCGGAGCCGGCGCTGCTGGTGGGTTCCGCCGACGGTCGCACGCTGTTCATGCTCTCCACCGACACCGCGTACCTGTGGCCGGTCGGCGCGGGCGCGGCGAAGCCCGCCGGCACGCTGCCGGGTCGCGCGGTCGCGGCAGCCGTCGGTGGGAACAAGCTCGTCGTCGCCACCCCGGACGCGGTCGTCGTGTACGCGGACTTCGACCCTTCCAAGCCGCTCCCCGCGAAGCCGACTCACACCTTTAAGGACAGTGCCGGGGCGAAGGTGGTCGCGGTGTCGGCGAACGGGGAGCGGGTCGCGTGGGCCGCGGACGGCGGGAAGGTGACCGTCACCGACGCGGCCGGCAAAGGGGCGCGCCGCGAACTGCCGATCACGACCACGACCGTGTTCGCGCTCGGCTTCAACGCAAACGGCGCGCGCCTCGGCACACTCGGTCGCGACCCGTTCCTCCGCGTGTGGGACGTGAGCGACGGGGCCGACGAGGTGACGGAAGTGTGGAAGGCCCGCATCCAGCGCGGGCTGAAGGGGGCGGTCGCGTTCAGCCCGGACGGCAAGCTGCTGACCGCCGTTTCGACCGCTCAACTGGCGGTGTTCGACGCGACCGACGGCAAGCCGGGGGACGAGTTCCGCGAGCCGCTGTATCGGGCCGAGCGGACGAGCGACAACGGGGCGATTCATCACGCCGCGTTCAGCCCGGACGGCCGGCTGCTCGTGGTCGGTTCCGCCGGGACTTACGGCCGCGTAGAAGTGTGGGAACTGGCGACGCGCGGTCTCGTGCGGGCGTTCGTCACGGGCTACGGCGGCACGTCGCGGCTGTGCGTGTTCCCCGGCGGCGGGCGGGTCGCCTCCGCGGGCGCGGAAGAAGCCGTGACCGTGTGGGACATCACCTTCCGCGGCGCGAAACCGGCACCGAAGGAGGACGACCTGCTCGCCGCGCTGAACGCGCTGCAATCCCAGGACGCGGCCGTCGGCTACCCGGCGATCGAGGTGTTCGTCGCGGCCGGCGACCGCGGCGCGGTGTACCTCGCCACGTCGATGAAGGCTCTCCTCGCCAGCGAGAAGAAGATCAAGGAGTGGGTCGAAGACCTCGGCTCCGAGACGTTCAGCGTGCGCGAGATCGCGTCGAAGGAACTGGTCGCGCAGGGCAGCCGGGCGCTTCCCCTGTTGGGTGACGCGGTGAAGTCCGAAGACCCCGAAGTGCGCGACCGCGCCCGCGAGGTGATCGGCAAGCTGAACGCGAAGGGGCTGTACGTTCCGGCCAACGGAATGATCGACGACCAGTTGCGGCTGTTCCGCTCGGCGCAGGCGCTCGAAGAGATCGGCACCGCGGAGGCGAGGACGGTGCTGGAGGCCATCGCCGCGAGCGGCGGCCGACCCGGCGACGAGGCCAAGGCCGCCCTCGCGCGGCTGAAGAAGAAGTAACATCCGGCCGGCTTCCGCTCGCGGCCCCCGCCCCCGCGCGGGTATGATCGGGGCAGTTTCGCCCGACGCCGCACGCGGAAGCCGGCCATGACCACGCTCACCTGTCCGAAGTGCCGCCAGGGGCTGCCCGACGACGCGCTCGACGCGGGCCAGTGCCACCTCTGCGGCTTCCCGCTCGACGGCCCCGTCGTTCTCGGCACGCCCGGCGCGCGCGCCGGCGGAACGCGACTCCTTCTCGCCGGCGGCGCAGTGCTGGTCGTCGCCGTCGTTGCGGGCTTCGTGTACTACGACCGCGCCGACGCGTCTCGCACGCAACCCGCGACCGAACTCGCCGCGCTGACCTCACCGGAGCCGGCATCACCGGTGCGCCACGTCGCGCCGCTCCCGCACGAACCGAAATCGCGGGAGAACGAGGCCGTACCGGTCGATCCGCCGGGGACGGGCGACCAGGGCCAGCCACCCGTTCCGGTGGTGCCCGAACCGCCGAAGAAAGTCGGGCCGCGGCCGGGCGGCGTGGTGATGAAGGTGGACCCCAAGATCGCGCCGCAGCGACACTTCGACCACCCCGACGACACCGCGGCGCTTCCCGACCTGAACAGCGGCGACCGCGTCACGCTCACCGGCCGCGTCCGCATCCTCCGCCTCGGCTCGGTGAACGGGAAAGGCGCGCTCGACGCGTCCGGCCTCGTCGCGGAAGAGGTGGTCATCACCGGCGACTTGAACGGCGAAGCGCTCGTGCTGGTGAACGCGCCGAACGGCAAGGTCACCGTGGGCGGCTACGTGATCGGCGCGGCGAAGTTGACCATCGTCGCGCCGGGCGGCGAAGTGGTTGTCGCCCACACCGGCCGCGTGACGGGCGGCGCGACGATGACCGTGACCGCGAAGCGCCTGGAGGTGAACTGCCCGCTGTCCGGCGGGGCGAAGGTGAATGTCACGCTGACCGCGGGCGGGTCTCTGAAGCTGAAGCGGGCGGAAGAGGGCGCGACGGTGACTTACAAGAAGGCCACCGCGAGCGACCCGCCCCCGACCATCGCGAAGGGCGAACTCCACGGCGGCGCGAAGGTGCTGGGGCCGTGAGCAGTTCTGCGAAGCCTTAACAATCGTTTCTGGCGCGAACTGGGAAAATGTGGTGGAGAGCATGGTTGACCGGCGAGGTGTTGGACTTCGGAGGCGGTGAGGGTATGCTCAACTCGACGCATGGCTGGCTCCGTGGGAGTTAGGTGCGGTAACACATTCATACGAACAGAAATTCGTCATTTACATTACCATAACCACTATTAGGAACTACTGAGGGTTGGTTTCCTGACCGCCCCGGCAAGCCAACCATAGAGGCACACCATGTTCAGCGGCGAAGAATCCGTTCGCATCCGCTCCGACCTTCCCCGCGAGAAGTTAGAAGACGCCATCGCGGACGCGATGGACCGCTTGGGGGATGTCAAGTTCTCCGGTCGCAGCGGGTTCCGGGTGCGAACCGGGCGGTTCGATTCCGCGATGGCGAACGTGAGCATCGAGGGCGAGTTCACGAAAGGGCGCAAGGACGGAGAGTGGAACCTCACGCTCATCTACCAAGTCAAACCGTCCGCGCTGTGCTGGGTCATCGCGATCGTCGGCTTCATCTTCCTCTTGATCGGGCCGCTCATTTTCCTCGCGCCGAACGGCACCAAGAACCAAGTTAGGCAGGCGGTCGAGCGCGCCGCACGTGACGCCCGCGACGACATCGAGGGGGAGTAGCCACTACAGCGCCGGGTATTCCTCGGCTCGGTACCACCGCACACCAGAACCCGTCATGCCAGCCCCGAAGTTCCTCGCCGGCCTGCCGAAGCCGCTCCTGTTCGGCTTGTACGGGGCCGTCGGCGGTTTCGTCGGGGCGCTCGTCATCGCCGAACCGCTTCACCAGATCAGCCACTTTTTGGACGAGAGAGCGAAGGGTGCGGGGCGTGCCTTTCTGCTCCTCGCCGGGGCGGGGGCGTGGACGGCCGGCATCGCCGCCCCGCTGTGCTTGGCGCTGTTGGGAGGGCAACACCATTACCTGCGCGGATCGCTCCCCGACCTGGGACGAGTCGCTCTCGGTCTGGTCGGCGGCGCGGCGGCCGGCGTGGTCGGCGGCGTGGTCGGGCAATTCTGCTTCTGCTTCGCGCCCCAAGACATCTTCCTCAACTGCCTCGCCCGCATCTTTGCGTGGGCGCTACTCGGCGGGCTGGTCGGTGGCGTCCTGTCGTTCTTCATTCCGAACATGAGGCGTCTGCTCGGCGCGTCCGGGGGAACCGTCGGCGGCGGGGTCGGGTGCGTGCTGTTCCTCGCGGCGAGTTGCATCGCCGGTGGGACCGTTGGTCGGATGGTGGGTGGTGGTGTGTTGGGGTTCTGTATTGGGGTCATGGTCGT
>JAYUBA010000941.1:0-4879 GCA_043741075.1 Frigoriglobus sp. | reverse complement strand
AGAACGAGTCGCTGCGGGGAAGGGGGAGAAAGAAACCGTTCTGTCTTCCTCCCAACCGGGCGCTCGCGGTGGAGAACGAGTCGCTGTGGGGAAGGGGGAGAAAGAAACCGTTCTGTCTTCCTCCCCCTTCCCTTCAGGGAGGGGGGCCGGGGGGGGGGTAGGTTCTTCGCCCCGCCCGGACCCGACCGTGTACTGGGACGCGGAGCTGAAGATGTTCGGCGCGTCGCTCGACACCGGGGTCGCGTGGGAGGACGTGTTCGGCTCGCTCGCGTGCCGCGGGCGGTACGAGGGCACGCACGTCGGGGCGGTTCGCGGCAACGTGTGGCTGGACCGCGCGGTCGTCTCGCGCCTGCCGGTCACCGCCACCCGCTGCCAGATCAAGGCCGACGAGCAACAGCCCGACCCGGCGCGCCCCGGTCAGTACCTGCCCACCACCGTGCAGTTCCTGAACCTGGCAGGTGAGCTGTTCAACGGCGAACTCGGCGGGCAGGCGCGGGTGGTCCTCACCGAGTAACCGGTACGAGGTGTGGCTCACCGTGACCGGCGCCCAGCTCGACGAGGTGGCCCGGCACTACAAGCTCGGCTCCGACGCCGACCTCAAGGGCATCGCGCAGGCGCAACTCCTGATCTACAACCGGCCCGACCCGAAGACCGGGCGGCTGGTGGTGGAAGGGACGGGCAAGATCGACGTGCCGACGGGCCGCATGTACAACCTGCCGATCATGCTCGACCTGGTGAAGCTGTTCAAGGGTTCGGCCCCGGACAAGACGGCGTTCGAGCAGGCGCACGCGGTGTTCCGCATCCAGGGCGACCGCCTGAAGGTCGATCAACTCGACCTGATCGGCAAGGCCATCTGCGTGGGCGGGTCCGGCGAATTGGACCTGGCGGGCGACTACGTGAAGTTCGAGTTCTACACCGTCTGGTCGCAGGTGCTCAAGCAGATGATTAACACCCCGGTGGGCGACCTCACGGCGTTCCTGAGCAAGAACCTGTTCACCATCAAGATGGTGCGGGAGAACGGCGAGCTGAAGTACAAGCCGGAGCCGGTGCCGCTGGTGACCGAGCCGGCCAAGGCGGTCGTCGAGCGGCTCAAGCGGGCCGGCGCGAAGGTGATCGGGAAGTAGTCGGGAGAGTGTTCGGTGTTCGGTGTTCAGTGTTCAGTGAAAACAAGCCCAGCCGCTCTGTCTTTACTGACCACTGACCACTGACCACTGACCACTCTCCTCGCCGAAGCGAGGAGAAGCCGTGATAGGCACCACCCTGAACCGCATGATCTTCTGGGAGCTGGTGCGGGTGTTCCTGCTGTCGCTCGGCACCCTCACCGGGCTGTTCCTGATCGTCGGGCTGATCCAACAGGCGTCGCAGCTCGGGCTGTCGCTCAACCAGATCCTGAACGCGATCCCGCTGTTCGTGCCCAGCACGCTCCCGCTCACCATCCCGGCGACCACGCTGTTCGCGTCGTGCGTCGTGTACGGGCGGCTGTCCCACGACAACGAGGTGGTGGCGCTCAAGGCCGCCGGCGTCCACCTGTACCGCATCGTCGCGCCCGCGGTGCTGCTGGGCGTGCTCACCACGACCGCCACCGCCGCGCTGTACCACACCACCATCCCGGCCACCCAGCAGCGGCTGTACGAGCAGATCCTGTCGGACCCGGAAGAGGTGCTGTACAACCAGCTCCGCCGCGACCGGTGCCTGCGGCACCCGAGCCTGCCGTACGTGCTGTACGTGCGGGACGTGCAGGGCAAGCGGCTCATCGACGTGGTCATCAAGCGGCGGCTGAAGGTCAAGGACCAGCGGACGGGTGCCGAGGTCTCGGTCGGGTACGACTTCGTCGCCCGCATGCACGAGGCCCGGCTGCGCGTGGACCTGGCCGAGGGGAAGATGGCGATCGACCCGGACCGGTTCGTCATCTACGAGCGGAACACGGCCGGTTCGACGGCGAGCACCGGCCCGTTCCTGATGGACCTGCCCGACTCGGTGAGCGGCAAGGAGGCGCGGCTGCGGATCAGCGCGCTGACGTGGGACGAACTGCCGGGGCGGGTCGCGGCCGTGGCGGAGGAGCGGGACGACTTGGTCCGCAAGCGGGACGCGCAACAGGAGGAGGTCGATCGGATCGCCGACCCGACGTTCCGCGCGCTGGCGCAGAACGACATCAAGCAGTACGAGTACCAGATCGCCCTCAAGGCGCGCCAGGTGCGCAACCTCCAGGCCGAGGTGTACGCGCGGCCGGCGCTGGCGGTGAGTTGCCTGGTGTTCGCGCTCATCGGCTGCCCGGTCGGCATCTGGGCCAACCGGGCCGACTACCTGAGCACGTTCGTGATCTGCTTCCTGCCCACGCTGGTGGTGTACTACCCGCTGCTGCTGGCCGGGTCGGACATGGGCAAGAACGGCCGCGTCCCGCTGGCCCTCGGCTGCTGGCTGGCCGACATCATCATGGGTGGCGTCGGCCTCGTCCTCACGTGGCGGCTGCTGCGGCGGTAGTGGGCAGTAAGTAGTGGTCAGTTGAAGAGAACAGACCAAGACTGGAATCTTGGTCTTACTGCCCACTGCCCACTGCCCACTGCCCACTACTTCGCGGAGATCAGCTCCACCTCGAAGATGAGGACGGAGTTGGGCGGGATGTCGGCACCCGCGCCGGCCGCACCGTAACCGAGGGCGGCCGGGATCTTGAGCCGGCGGACGCCGCCCGGCTTCATCCCCGGAATGCCGTCCTGCCACCCCTTGATGACGCGGGCGAGGGGGAACGTGATCGGCTTGCTCCCGACGCTCGAATCGAACTGCTTCCCGTTGGTCAGCCACCCGGTGTAGTGGACGGTCACGGTGCCGCCCGGCTTCACCGCGTCGCCGGTGCCCTCGGTCGCGTCCCACATCTCCATCCCGGACGGGAGTTTCTGCCACTCCGCGGCGTCCACTTGAGGCATTGCCATGAGAGGTCTCCTGTGTTGGGGGCAGTGGGCAGTGGGCAGTGGGCAGCCGTAAAACAGAAGAGCAGTCTTCGATTCTTCTCTGCTCTCTGTCCACTGCCCACTGCCCACTACTTACTTCCCTTCAAACAACTCGATCTCGAACACCAGAACGGAGTTGGCCGGGATGCCGCCCTTGTCGGCGTCGCCGTAGGCGAGGGCGGCCGGGATCTTGAGCCGGCGGACGCCGCCCGGCTTCATTCCCGGAATGCCCTCCTGCCAGCCCTTGATGAGCTTATCGAGCGGGAACTCGGCCTTCTTGCCGCGGTCCACGCTGCTGTCGAACTTCGTCGCCTTCTCGTCGGTCAGCCAGCCGGTGTAGTGGATCACGACCGTGGCACCGGGCTTCACCGCGTCGCCCTTGCCCACCTTCACGTCCCAGATTTCCAGCCCGGAGTCGGTCTTCTTCCACTCCTTCGAGTCCAGCGGCGGGCGCTCCGGTTTCTTCTTGTCCTCACCGGCGGCGAACGGCGCGACAGCGAACGCCGCGGCCAGCGCGAACACGGACAGCGTCCTCATTTTCATCTCCTCCTGTGGGGTCACACCAGAACCAGGCGCGAGCCGCGCCGCGGGCAGTTCCAGCCCTACCAACTTATCCGCGTTCAGCCCGTCGGCCAACGCGCGGACCAGCGTATCCGGTGTGAGAAGCGGCTGAACACGGAAAACTGAACACGGAACACTCTCATCTCTTTCTCCTTGCATCCTACGCACCGCGCCGGATGATGTGCGCTCCGGGGCCGGCTCTCGACCCCCGGTTCGCCTCCCCAATCCGTTGCTCCGCACCCATCGCGGGGGCGGGGCGGTTCCACCAGAGGACTGCGATGCGCACCAAGCTGCTCGTGGCCGCGCTGCTCGTGGCGTCGGCCGCCGCGGGCCGGGCCGACGACCTGAAGCCCGGCACCCCGGACCTGAAGTCGGCCACCGCGCTGGCGTTCGGCCCGAAGGGCGTGCTGTTCGTCGGCGACTCCGCCGCCGCCACCATCTACGCCATCGACACCGGCGACACCAAGCCGGCCGGCGACAAGGCGCTGAACGTCGAACAGATCGACTCGAAGGTCGCGGCCGTGCTGGGCGTGACCGCGAAGGACGTGAAGGTCACCGACATGAAGGTGAACCCGGCGTCGGGCAACGTGTACCTGAGCGTCACCCGCAGCGCCTCGTCGAGCGCCCCGGCGCTCGTCAAGGTGGCCCGCGACGGCACCGCGACCGCGGTCGCGCTGAAGGACGTGCCGTTCGCCAGCGTGACGCTGCCGAACCCGGCCAAGGCCGGCGGCAAGGGGCCGGCCCAGGTCATCACCCAGATGGCCTACGTGGACGGCAAGCTGATCGTCGCCGGGCTGTCCAGCGAGGAGTTCGCCAGCACCCTGCGGGTGATCCCGTACCCGTTCAAGGACGTCGATAAGGGCACCGGCGTCGAGATCTTCCACGCCGCGCACAACGGCGCGCTGGAGACGAAGTCCCCGATCCGCACGTTCGTGGCCTACAAGATCGGCGCGGAAGACCACATCATGGCCGCGTACACCTGCACCCCGCTGGTGCGGATCCCGGTGGCCGACCTGAAGCCGGGCGGCAAGGTGAAGGGCACGACGATCGCCGAACTGGGCAACGGCAACCAGCCGCTGGACATGATCGTCTACACGAAGGGCGGCAAGGACTACCTGCTGATGGCCAACAGCAAGCACGGCATCCTGAAGGTGCCGGCGGCCGAGTTCGGGACCGCGCCCGCGCTCACCGTCGCCGTCAAGGGCGGCGGCACCGCCGGGGTCAAGGCCGAGAAGGTCGAGGAGCTGAAGGACGTGGTGCAGCTCGACAAGCTGGACGACGGCAACGCCCTGCTGCTGGTCAAGAGCGGCACCGGGTTCGACCTGAAGACGGTCCCGCTGCCGTAAGCAAGCAGGCGAACCCGGAGCGTCAGC
>JAYUBA010000940.1:0-4882 GCA_043741075.1 Frigoriglobus sp. | reverse complement strand
CCGGCCTGTCTCGGCGGTGACAGGCCGGGAGGCCGGCCCTACTTCTCCACGGGCAGCCCCTTCTCGGTCCAGGCGCGCCAGCCGCCGTCCATGCTGATGACGTTCGTGTAGCCCATCTGCTGGATCGCGTCGGCGGCGAGCGCGGAGCGGAAGCCGCCGCCGCAGTACAGCACCAGCGGCGTCGCCGGGTCGGGAACCTTCGCCTCGATGTCGCGCTCGATGACGCCCTTGCCGAGGTGAACCGCCCCGGCGGCGTGCCCGGCGGCGAACTCGCTCTCCTCGCGCACGTCCACCAGGACGAACGGCTCGCCACGGGCGAGCCGTTCGCGCACGTCCTCGACGGTACACTCCGTCACCCGCGCCTTCGCGTCGGTGACGATCTTCTGGAACCCCGGCGCGTGTTGCTTCGCCATCGGTCGAACCCTCCCGTGTCAATCGTCGTCGTCGTCGCGCTTCCGGCTGAGCAGAACTTCGTGGACGAGCGTCTCCACGTCCTTCACGTCCTCGACGCCGAGGAACCCGAAGTACTGCGTGCTGGTGCTGGTCGAGGTGCGGGTGCGGCCGGTGGTGTGGTCGCGCTCGGTCCGCGTGTGGTGCGTCGTCTCCGTCTTGAACACGAGGTCGCCGGCGCCCTTCACCCAGAACGACTTCCGCACCCACATGCGCCGCAGCGCCGACGGCCCGTACGTCTCGGTGTGGCCGGACTTGCCCCACAGCGACGCGGTGAACACGAGCGCGGGGCGGTCCGTCACGGCGTACCACCCGTGCTTCGCCTGGCGCACCTTCGCGATCGGCGCGACGACCGCGATGACCCCGCCGATCAGGATGAACGCGACCGGGACGGCGTAGGCGAACGCCGGCATGTTCTTCGCCGCGCCGGTGGCGAACGCGACCAGCACGACCACCCCGATGACGGCGAACAGCGCGCCGAACGCGGACATCACCAGCCCCTGCATCTTCGCGATCTGCGCGCACGGCCGACAGGCGAAGTGCAGCACCTCGCCGCGGGAGAGCTCGCCCTCGACCTGCCGCATGAGCGCGCGGTTCCTGAAGCCGGGGCTGAGGCCGACCTGCTCCGCGGTCTTGGCGTTGCGCGTGGACTCGCCCCTCTCGTCGCCGCGCGCCCGAAGCTTCTTGGATTTCGGCCCCGCGTCTTCTTCCTCGTCGTCCTCGTCGTCGCGCGAGCGGGCCTTCGATTTCTTCTTGGTGCGCGATTCGTCTTCGAGCGAACGGCTCTTCGCCTGGTACTTCTTCTTGGGCGGCGCGGCCATCGCGCCCTCGCACTGCGGGCACGTCTCCGGCCCGCCGTCGGCGGACTGCTTCGTGTGCCCGCAGTCCGGGCACTTGATGGTTATCGCCATGAGGTGATTCCTGGTGCAAAGACAAGAATAGCCGCACGATGGACGCAGACGAAAGGCACGCTAAAGCAGAAGGCCGAGTTCTTAAAACAAAATCTTCTGCCTTTGTCGTGCCTTTCGTCTGCGTCCATCGTGCGGCTATTCTTCTTCTTTCTTCACTTCAGGTAGCGGTTCAGCACGTTCTCGATCATCTCCTGTCGCCCGGACGCGTTCTTGTCCGCGTCGCCCTTCTCGAGCATGTAGGCGTCGAGCGTGTCGAAGCTCTCGACTCCGGCCTCGATCTGCGCGCCGATGCCCGCGTCCCAGCTCGCGTACCGCTGCTTGACGATGTCCTTCAGCACGCCGTCCTTGCGGATCGCGGCGGCGATCTTCAGCCCGTGGGCGAACGCGTCCATCCCGCCGATGTGCGCGTAGAACAGATCGACCGGCTCGAAGCTCTCCCGCCGCACCTTGGCGTCGAAGTTCATGCCGCCGGAGCCGATGCCGCCCTGGTTCAGCACGAGCAGCATGATCTGGGCCGTCAGGTACAGGTCGGTCGGGAACTGGTCCGTGTCCCAGCCGAGGAGCAAGTCGCCGCGGTTCGCGTCGATCGAGCCGAGCAGCCCGTTCGCGCTCGCGTAGGCCAGCTCGTGGCCCATCGTGTGACGCGCGAGCGTCGCGTGGTTCGTCTCGACGTTGAACTTGAACTCCTTATCCAGCCCGTAGCCGCGGAGGAAGGCGAGCGAGTTGGCGCAATCGAAATCGTACTGGTGCGAGGTCGGCTCGTGCGGCTTCGGCTCGATGAGGAACGTGCCGGTGAACCCGATCTTCTTCTTGTAGTCCACCGCCATGTGGAAGAACTTGGCGAGGTGGTCGAGTTCGCGCTTGAGGTCGGTGTTCCAGAGGGTCATGTACCCCTCGCGCCCGCCCCAGAACACGTAGTTCTCACCGCCGAGTTCCGCCGTCACCTCCAGCGCCTTCTTCACCTGCGCCGCGGCGTAGGCGAACACGTCGGCGTTGCAACTGGTGCTCGCCCCGTGGACGAACCGCCGGTTGCTGAACAGGTTCGCGGTGCCCCACAGGAGCCGGATGCCGGTGCGCTGCTGCGCCTCCTTGAGCTTCTTCGCCACCGCGTCGAGGTTCCGGTTCGTCTCGGCGAGGTTCGCGCCTTCGGGCGACACGTCGCGGTCGTGGAAGCAGTAGTACGGGACGCCGAGCTTCTCCATGAACTCGAACGCCACATCGACGCGCGTGAGGGCCATGTCGAGGGAGTCGGTGCCGTCTTCCCAGGGGCGGACGGCGCACCCCGGTCCGAACGGGTCGGAGCCGGTGCCGCGGAAGGTGTGCCAGTAGCACACGGCGAACCGCAGGTGGTCCTTCATGGACTTGCCTTCGACCATCTCGTCCGGGTTGTAGTGCCGGTAGGCGAGCGGGTTGGTGCTATCCGGCCCCTCGTACTTGATCTTGGGCACGTCGGGAAAGGCGGGCATGGGTCGGCTCGGTGAGAGGTTTCGGGGTGCTGAAGAGAGCCTAGCGGATTGTCGTAGGAGCGGGTAGGATTGGGTGTACGCAGTGGCGTATATCGGAGGGGATCATGAGCGCCGTACCGGTCTTGACTGTCGAGAATGTTCGCGGGCTGCCCGCGGAGACGAAGCGGCAACTGCTCGCGATGCTGGCCCGCGACCTGCTCCCGGCATCGGGCGCGGCCCTGTCGGTCACGGACGCGGGTGGCGAGGTTGTCGTGTACGCTATCCCGGCGGACGCGCGGGCGAGGGCCGAGCGGGCGATGCGCGAGGCTAGCCCGGAGTACCTGGCCGAACTGCAACGCCGGGCCGCGACCCCGGAAGACTCCTTTAGTGTGGAGGAGGCGCTGGGCTTGCCGGATAGCCCGGCAGATCGAACCCGCTGAAGATCACTCGCCGCGTCCGCCCTTGACGCCAGAGCGCGAGGCGGCGAAGCGCGTCCCACCACCCGCGCGGCGGGGGCGGCGAGTCGTGGATGGTGTAGGCGGCGTAGACCCCACCGTAGATGAGCCAGTAGAACATCACCGGACCGCGCACATCTTCCGCCGCGTCAGGCGGGATGCCGTCATGCCGCCTCAGCCGGGCAACGAGTTCCGACAGCCATCGCCGCGCTTCGGCGTCGCCCCACCGCTCGCGCAACCGGTCCCATTGCGGGCGTGCGCGTTCGTGTATCCGAAATTCCATCGCACAACTCCTCAGAGGCCCGCGTCCGTTCACCGTTGGTTCCGAGCCTGCGCTGTCACTCCTTGCCCAGTACGAGATCGACGACCCAACACCCGCGAACGTGCGGCCCGTCGCCGCGACAGTGCGAAAGGATGTCGTCGTTCTCGCACCCGGCATCTTGAAGGGCGTCGGCTAGAATCGGCATCGCGCCGAACTCACGCGACTCGTACATCCGACGCGCCAAAGTAATCGCGGTGTCCGTGCGCCAATCTGCTGAGAAGGCGACGGGGCGGAACGGGTTCCCGAAGATTTCGCGGAGTAGGGCGGCCTGGGCCGCCTGTTCACCCCTACCGCCCGCATCCTGCATCAAAAGCACCACCTGCTCAATTAGAAATCGGACCTGTTTGCCCTGCGTGTACTCTCCGTGGGTAATCCAGAATGCAGCCGCGGGAAACGCACGAGGGATTCCGTAGTCGTCGGGGTCAGACGGCGGCAACCGTTCCCTGAGTCGGGTGAGCGTTTGCAACTGTTCCGAGCCATCAGCGAATCGCTCGGCAGCTTCTATCGCCTCCTTGCATTCTTGATCGACCACCTTGCTGAAATGACGACGGCAGCAGGCAACCATGAGGAGTCGGGACTTGCAGAGACAGGTTTCGGGGGTTAGTGCCGACAACATCGGTGTCGGGTCGGTTGCTGCCAGCCATTCCGCTTCGGTCATCGGTCGCCCCTTTCGCCCAGCATGACCGATCCGCCGTCGGGTGCAAGCCCGCACATCACCCCTTGCGCATCAACTCCATCAGCGCGACCACGAACGCGGGCAGGTCCTCCGGCGTGCGGCTCGTAATCACGTTGCCGTCGATGCACACCTCCTGATCGACGTAGGTGCCGCCCGCGTTCGTCACGTCGTCCTTGATCGAGTGGAAGCACGTCACCTTCCGACCCTTCAGGGCGCTGGTGCTGCACAGAACCCACGGCCCGTGGCAGATGGCCGCGACCGGCTTGCCCTGCGCGTACAGGTCGCGCACGAGCTTCAGCATCGCCTCGCTGCGGCGGATGTAGTCGGGCGAGAACCCGCCGGGGATCACCACCGCGGCGAACGCGTCGGCGGTCGCGTCCTTCGCCGACAGCGTGGCCTTCGCGGGGTAGCCGAGCTTGCTGGCGTAGGTCTTGCCGGCCTCCGGGCCGACGAGTTCCACCGTGCAGCCGGCCTCGCGCAGCCGGTACACCGGGTACCACACCTCCATCTCCTGATACTGCTGCTCGACCAACACCGCGACGCGCTTACCGGTAAGGCTCATGGTGAAACTCCTTGTAGGACAGGCTTCCAGCCTGTCCAAGTTTGGACAGGCTGGAAGCCTG
>JAYUBA010000939.1:0-4887 GCA_043741075.1 Frigoriglobus sp. | reverse complement strand
GTCGCCGGCCCCGCCCCACCGTTCGCCATCGCCCCCGAGTGGCGCACCGACACCGCAATATCACTTGCCAAGCAGATGTACGAGTCGCGTGACTTCAGCGCCATGCCGATCCTCGCGGACGCGCTTCAGGACGCCGGGTGCGACCACGCCGACATCCTCGACCACTGCCGCGATACCAATCAGGTTCACGTCCGCGGGTGTTGGGTCGTCGATCTGGTGTTGGGGAAGAGTTGACGGTACGCTGTACCGAGGAGGTGAACCATGTCCGCTGTCGCAACCTTACCCGCTCCCGCCGGAACGACCACCCCGCCACCGGTCGGCGGCCCGCGCCCGTGGAAGTGTACCCGCGAGCAGTACACGAAACTCGGTGAAGCCGGGTTCTTCCAGGAGAAGCGGTACGAACTCATCCGCGGGGAGATCATTGACATGGGCAAGGAAGGGCCGCGGCACTACACGGCGTTCATGCTCGCGATCAAAGTCATGGAAGCGGCGTTCGGGCCGGGCTTTCACGCCCGCGCCGCCGGGCCGCTGGCGTTCGACGACAGCGAGCCACAGCCGGATGTCGCGATCGTGCCCGGCTCGCTCCGCGATTACGCCACCGCACACCCCGCCACGGCCCTATTCGCACTCGAAGTATCAGAAACATCGCTCTCCTACGACCTCACCACGAAGGCCGAGTTGTACGCCACCGCCGGCATCCCGGAATACTGGGTACTCGACCTCGAAGGCAAGCAGCTCCACGTGTTCCGCGACCCCAAGCCGCTTCGGGCCGCCCTCGAAGCGACCGCGTACGCCACGCACCTCACCTATTCCCCCGGCGACGCGGTCACTCCGCTGCACGCGGCGACCGCCGTGGCCGTCGCCGATCTCCTCCCCTGATCCGGCTTTTCCGCGAAGGGACTCCCCCGCGGCGGGGGCGGTTGCGATAATACTCCGGCGTGGCCGGCGCGCCCGCGGCCCGAACGACCCCACCACCATTCCCCGTTGCACCCAGGAGACGCCTTCGTGAGTCACTCGCTTCGCACCCTCGCCGGCTGCGCCGCTCTGGCCGCCGGCCTGTGGGCCGTCACCGCCGCCGCCGCGGCCGACGCCCCGGACCTGTCGAAAGAGTCGTACAAGAAGGCCGCCGACGCCGACCTCAAGTTCCTCCAGACCCGGCTCGGCGAACTCGCCAAGAAGCAGGCCGCCGGCGACAAACTGCTCGACGGCCAGACCAAGCCGGCCCTCGGCGTCGCGCTCCTGCTCACCGTCTACGGCGACGCGCTCGGCGACGCCGCGCTCAAGGCCGACGCGGTCAAGGTGGCCGAGGCCATCTTCAAGAAGGACTTCAAGGAGGCGGACGCGCTCGGGAAGAAGCTCGCGGTCAAGCCCGGTGCGGGCAAGCCCGGCGCGCTGCCCAAGCCGTTCAAGGACGAGGTGATGCTGGCCGCGGTCATGTCGCCGTTCCGCGGCGGCAGCGTCGGCGGTCTGAACATCGACCGCGACATCAAGGACATGACCAAGGCGACGAACCCGACCAAGATCGACCCGGCGGCCGTCGAGGTGCTGGCCGCGCGCGCGGCCGTCATCAACGCCTACGGGTTCCACAGCCCCAACGACAAGGCGGGCGTGAAGGCGGAGAACAAGAAGATGTGGGAGAAGTGGAGCACCGACTCGGTGGACCTGAGCAAGCAGATCGCCGCCGAGGCCGCGAAGGGCGGGAAGGCCGACGAGAAGAAGCTCAAGACGATGCTCTCCACCCTGAACGCCCGCTGCACCGACTGCCACAACAAGTTCCGCGACGACGAGTGACCCGGCCCGGCCGACCGCGGCGACGCGAACGGGGGGCGCGTGCCCCACGACAAGACCGCGACACTGGACCGAGGGACAAAAGCAAACGGGGGGCTGACGCCCCCCGCTCGCCTTCTGCCTTCGGCTTTCGGGCACTCACGGTGCCTTCGGCCCCTTCGGGTCGAACTCGCCCGGCGCGTCCCCGGTGCCGCCCGCCGACTTGCGGCCCTCGACCTCCTTCACCCACCGCGCCCACTCGGTCGTGATGGCCTTGCGGCTCGGGTCGGCGTCGTCCCTGTGGCTGCTCCGCACGACCAACTTGCCGTCCGGGCGCACGATCAGCACCTCGGTCGCCGCGTCCTCCTCGATGGCGCGCCCGCCGGGGACCACGTTCCCCTTGTCGTCGAACCTGACGTTCGTCTTGGTCTTCACCCGCCCGCCCTCGAAGTCCACCAGCACCGACTTGGTGGAGAAGTCCACCAGCCACCCGCGCGGCTGCTGGACCTTCCCCTTGACCACCTTGTCGCCGACCTCGCGGAGCAGGTACTGCTGGGTCTCGGCCGACCACAGCGGGAGCTTGATGAACTGCTTGCGGCCGACGAACTCGCCCCGCCCGACCGGCATCTCGGACACCACCCACGCGCCGACCGGCTCGCGGCCGGTGCCGGTGCCGGTCCGCACCTGCTCCATCCAGGTGGCGACCTGGAGCACCGCCTGATTGTCCCTCACCTGGAGCAGGTTGTTCACCGCCTTGGTCTCGGGGGTCGCCTCGACGTTCAGCGCCTTGTTGCTCGCCGCCGGGTACTCGCCGTCGATCTTCTCGCGGTACGCCTTCACGTCGTGGGCGTACAGGAACGACTCGGCCGGCACGGTGATCGGGTCCGTCTGCCGCCAGTTGCTGACCAGGGTGTGGAAGCTCGCCTTGGCGTACTCCGGGTTGGCGACGTACGCGTCCTGCCCGAAGTTCGGGTTCGTCATCCGCAGGCGGATGCGGTACTCGTAGGTGTAGCCGGGCCGCGCGTCGCAATCGACGAACCGGAGCAGGAAGTTCTCGATGTCCGTGTCGGCGGCGGACTTCGCGTTGAACCCCTCCGGGAACCGCGGCCCGCCGGGACCGCCGGGGCCGCCGGTACCGAGGCCCATCGGCATCACCGGGCCGGGGGACACGGCACCACCGGGGGCGGGACCGGGGCCCGCGCCGCCGAAGGACTTCGGGTCCAACCCAAGTCCCTCGGCGCCGTCGCCCGTCTTCAAGCTGTAGATGTCCTTCTTCGTCCCGCCGCCCAATCGAGTGGTGATTTCGGACTTCGTCAACTGCGGCTTGCGGGCGTCCTCCAGCTTCTTGATGTTGTCGGTGATGTCCTTGAGCTTGACCTCCGGGTACTTGACGTTCAGATCCTTCGCGAGCTGCGGCAGCGGCATGGCGAGCATCATCTCCGGCTTCAGGAAGTACGGAATGAACCCCTCGTCGAAGTGGTCGGCGATCTTCCGCGTGTGGATCTTGTCGATGTACAGCTCTTCGAACTTGTAGTTGCCGGTGGTGTCCTTCGGGTTCTGCGGCTTGTCCGGCCAGTCCTGGATCACCTGGAGCGTCCCGTCGGGGAGCACGCGGGAGACCTTGCGCTGCACCTCGAACCCGTCGTACCACGGCCCCCACTGCCGGGCGTCGGCCTCGGCCTTGTCGATCTCCGCCTGGTTGGTCACTTTGCCGGTGCCGTCCCGGACCGGCTGCGGGTTCGGGAGCCGCAGCGCCCGCTTCAGTTCGTCCACCTGCTTCTTGTACGGCACCACCGCGTGGACGGTGACCAGGCGCAGCGGGATGACGGTGAACGCGGGCAGGTTCCCGGCCTTCAGGGCCGCGTCGAGTTCCTTGAGCGGGATGTACTTGATCGCCTTTTCGACCCGCTGGCCGGCGTTGTTGTCGAACCCGCCGCCGCCCAGCCCGTGCGGGCCGCCGGGTCCGCTCGGCATCCCGATACCGGGGGGCATCCCGATACCGGGGGGCATCCCGACGCCACCCGGCGGCTGGGGCGGTTGCGGCGGGCGCGGCTGGTTGTTCAGTATGATGCGGTTGCCCTTGGCCTTCCCCGCGGCGATCCGGATCGCGTCCGCCGCCTTCTTGATCTTCGCGTCGTCGAGCTTGCTCTCCGACTTGGCGATGAGGACGGCGATGAGTGCCTCGCCTTCCTCATTGAAGGTCATGTCGAAGCCGAGCATGCCCCCGCGGATGAGGTCCACCTGGTAGTCGCCGATGCCGGCGACCAGGGGGTTGTCCCGCTTGGTGTTCGGCTGCGCCGTCGGGTCGAACAGGGTGCCGTTCAGCGCGAAGTCGGCCACCCGCGCCTGCTTGAACGCGTTCTCCGTGGTGAGCCACGGCGGGAGCTTGAGCTTCTCCTCGTCGGCCGGGTCCGGCTGGCCCACCGAGCCGTCGATGCGGGCGTGCACCTGCTTCGACTGCTTCTTCAGCTCGTCGGCGGTCTTGGTCGGGTCCTTCGCGCTGGTCCACTTGGTCGCGCCCCAGATGAGCAGCACGGCCAGGAAGAACCCGGACACGGCCATCACCAGGACCTCGCCCTTCCGGAGCAAGAAGCCCTTCACGTCGAACTTCATTTTTGCCATGACAGGTCCCTTTCAGGCGTTCGTTCGGTCGCCGCGGCGGCCCTACCGGAGGATAACGGCCCGCGACGGTCGGTGTTGGCGTTCGGGAGCGGAAGGCGCGGGCGACCCGTGTCGGCCCGCGCCGGACGGTTTACTTGCCCGGCGCCGCGGGGGCCGCGGGTTCGGTGAACTTCTCGTAGAGCGAGACCACGCCGTAGATGCTCAACTCGACCAGCCCGGACGTGATCTGCGATTCGGACGCGATCAGGGACGAACCGCCGGGGCCGCCCGGACCCATCGGACCGCCCGGGCCTATCGGACCGCCCGGACCGCCCGGACCTATCGGACTGCCGATGGGGCCGGTGCCGCCCGGAGCGGCGCCACCCGGACCCGGCCTCGGCGGACCGCCGCCCGGACCGGTGCCGGGGCGCAGAGGACCGACGCCCGGACCGGTGCCGGGGCGCAGAGGACCGACGCCCGGCGCGTCCGGGTCGCCGGAACCGGTGATGTTGTTGGTCC
>JAYUBA010000938.1:0-4894 GCA_043741075.1 Frigoriglobus sp. | reverse complement strand
CCGCCTTGCCCAGTTTCCCGGAGGCGACATGCGCTCCCGCCTGTTCGCGCCCCTCGTACTGATGTTTCTGGCACCGCTGCCGGCCCGCGCCGCGGTGGTGGTGATCGGCAATTACACCGCGGGAGAGGTCGCGTTCGGCATCGCCGAACCGGACGCGAAGGCACGCGCCCACAAGTTGCCGGAGAACCACGTTTCGTCGGTCTTCGTGACCGGCCCGGCGGACATCACCTTCACCGCGAACGGCCGCGCCACCACGCTCCGCCTCGACCCCTACAACGCGTACCTGTTCCTGCCCGACCGCGCCGCGGGCGTGCGACTGGAGGGGCTGGAACTGTCGGGTGAGGCACTCGACCGCGACGCCCGCGCCGAACTCAACCCGGTGCCGCGCGACCCGCCGGTGAAGGTGCCGGTCACGCTCCTCGTGGACGACTGCGACCCGCGCGCGGACAAGCTGTGGCAGGCCGAACTGCGCAAGCGGTTCGACGAGGCGGCCGGGGTGATCGAGAAGGCCAGCGGCATCCGCCCGGAGTTCGCCGGGTTCGAGACGTGGAGGTCCGACCCGGACGCGAAGAACCTGTCGGACCTGCTCAACGGCCTCGAAAACGCGGTGAAGGTGAAGCCCGGCGCGCTCGCGGTCGGGTATTCGAGCCGCCGAATCGACGAGAAGATCGACCCCGCGTTCGGCGTGAACCGCGGCCTCGGCGGACGACACGTCCTGCTCCGCGAGTGGCGCCCGAAGGGCGAAGCGGAGCGCGTGGAAGTGCTGGTTCACTTCCTCGCGCAGGCGCTGGGGGGCGTCGGTAGCCCCGACCCCGGTTCGGCGCTGCGGCCGAAACTCGCCGACGGGTACATCAACCGCGCGGGGAGCGTTCTCCGGCTCGACCCGCTGAACGCGCTCGCGCTGAACCTGTGGGCGGACGAGCGGCGGCGCGAACCGGGCGTCGAACTGAACGGCCTCAGTCCCGTCAACCGTCACCGGCTAACGCGCGTGTACAAGGCGCTGCTGAAAGCCGCACCGGGCGACGCGCTCGCCATCGCATACCTGAACGACCTGGACCGCGACTTCGCCAATCGCCCCGACCCGATGGCGAAGAACCCCGACCGGCCGCCGGTGAAGCTCGGCGTGCGCGACGAGACGGTGCGGAAGATCGTGACCGCGGTCGCCGACCGGGCGAAGCGGAACGCCGCGCTCGGCGCGGCCGCGCTGACCGGCGACGAACTCACCGCGGCCTATGTCCGCGCCGCGGCGCAGACCGCGGTGGGCAACGAGGGGCCGGAGATGGTGTCCGCGTTCCTCGTCGCGCTCGGCATCGCGCTGGACGACAGCGGCGCGCTGGCCGACGACGCGACTACCGCCGGGGCGATCAAGGACGCGGAGACGCCCGAGGAGCGGAAGGCGCGGCTCGCGGTGCTGGGCAACCCGACGCTCGCCGGCCGCCGCGACCTGTGCCGCCGCTTCTTCATCGGGTGCGCGACGGGCGAACTCCTCCCGCCGGCCGCGGCGGAGAACGTGGCGGTCGGTCGCGCGCTGTTCGACCTGCACAAGCCGAGCGGGTTGTGCGTGCCGGTGGTCGCGGCCGAGTTCGCCGGGATCGCGTTCGCCCGCGCGGCCCAGAGCGACCCCGAAGTGCTCCGCGACGTGATCCCGAAGTTCGCCGCGACCGACTACCTCCCGCCGCTGATCGGGCTGCGGAACGGCGTGTCGGCGGAGAAGTTCGAGGAGCTATTTGGAGATTCGACCGACGACCGCTTCGGCGCGGTGCTGACCGACATCCGCACCCGCCTGAAGGGCATGAAAGCGTACAAGTAGAAGTCCCGGTGCGGCGTAGCTTGACTCGCGCCGTTGACCCGTGCGGGTCGTGTTGCGAAACTACCACCTGCCCTCCGCCGGTCATCCACGACCCGGCACCTCCGCACGGAGTTCCCCATGCCCGCCTCTCGCCTCGCCGCGTTCGTCGCGCTGTGCTTCGGTCTGTACGCTGCCGCGGGCGGGCTTCGCGCGCAACCGGCCGCGCCGGACGCGGTCGCGGTGCTGAAGGGGCACACCGAAACCGTCGAAGCGGTCGCCGTCAGCCCGGACGGCAAGTTCATCGCGACCGCGAGCTTCGACAAAACCGTGAAGCTATGGGACGCGGCCACCGGCAAGGAGATTCGCACGTTCAGCGGGGCGCTGGGTCACACGAATCAGGTGCTGTGCGTCGCGTTCAACGCGAAGGGCGATCAGATCGCGACCGGCGGCGCGGACAACAAGGTGTGCGTGTGGGACGTGCCGGTGAGCTTCCCGGTGAAGACCTACGCGACCACCGGCGCGGCCACCGGCGTCGCGGTCGCGACCGACGGCAAGACGTTCGCGGTCTCCGGGGCCGACGGCACGGTGAAGGTGTTCCCGCTGGGGGAAGAGAAGGGGGCCATCGACCTGAAGGGACACGTCGGCGCGGTGGTCGGCGTCGGCTACCTCACCGCGGGGAACATCTGGGTGACGGCCGGCGCGGATAAGAGCATCCGGTTCTTCAACGCCGTCGATGGCAAGCAGACCGCGAGCTACACCGCCGGCCTACCGGACATCACCGGTCTCGCGGTTCGGCCGGACAGTCAGGGCGTCGTGACGACGAGCGCCGACGGTGTGCTGCGCTTCTGGCAAACGCCGCCGCAACTCACGCGATCCTTCCCCGCGCTCAAGGACGCAGTCACCGCGTTCCACGCGACCGCCGACGGCAATACTGCCCTTTACGCGACCGCGGACAAGGTCGTCACGATGGGCACGACGGCGAACAACGCGGTCGCGGGCACGTTCGCCGGTGCGAAGGGGAACATCGACGCGGTCACGCTCTCGGCGGACACGGTTGCCGCCGGTTGCGCGGACGGCAGCCTCATCCTCTGGGACCGGCAGGGGAAGGTGAAGGCCGAAGTGCCGGCGCACCCCGGCGGCGTCACCGCGACCGCGTTCCACCCGTCGCAACCGACCTTGCTCACCGCCGGCGCGGACGGGATGCTGAAGGGGTGGAAGCTTCCGATCGACACGAAGGCACCGCCGCCGAAGGACAAGAAGGAGGTGAAGCTGACGCAGTTCGAGATCAAAGCACACACGGGTAAGGTGACCGCGGCGCTGTTCAACCCCGCGACCGGGCAGGTCATCACCGCCGGTGCGGATAAGCTCGTTCGCGTGTGGGACGTGACGAAGCCGGAGAAGGCGCTAAAGGAGATCGGCCCGCTCGCCGCGCCCGCGACGACGCTCGCGCTCTCGCGCGACAACCTCACACTCGCGGCCGGGGTCGGCAAGGACGTGATGCTCTGGACGCTCGCCGACGGCAAGGACGCGGGCAAGCTCACGCAACCGGCGGACGTGCTGAGCCTCAGTTTCAGCGCGGACAAGACGCGGTTGCTGATCGGCCGCGCGGACAACCTCGCGGTGCTGGCGGAAGTCGCAACCGGCACGGTATTCCAGGCGTTCCCGCATACGGGCGCGGTTCGCGGCGTGCTGGCGCACCCGGCGACGCCCACCGTCATCACCGCGAGCGCCGACAAGTCGGTGGTGATTTCGCCGGTCACATGCCTTCGCGTCGTGCCGCTCGGCGCGGGCAAACCGGGCGTGGTGATGTCGCCTGCTAGCGAGCGGGTCTTCAGCGTCGGGCCGGGCAAAGACGCGACCAGTTGGAACAGCAACAGCGGGGCGAAGGAGAAGGCGTTCGAGGCCGGCGGAATCGCGACCGCCGCGGCCGTCTCGAAGGACGGGCAGCGACTCGCGGTCGGCGGCGCGGACGGCTCCATCAAGCTCTACACGGTCGCGGACGCGAAGCTCGTGGGCGGCATCGCGGCCGGCGCGCCGGTGACGGAACTCGCGTTCCAGCCGACCGGCACGGTCCTCGTCGGGCTGTTGAAGGACAAGGACAACAGCGCCGTCGCGTGGAACGTGGCGTTCACGTTAGGCCAACCACTGCCGCCGGAGTTCAGCCGGCAGATGCAGAGCTTCCCGCACCCAGCCGCGCCCGCGGCGTCACTCGCGTTCAACACCGAGGGTCAATTCTTCACCGCGAGCGCGGACAAGCAGGCGCGGCGGTTCCGCATCGCGGCCGACGCGCCGGTGAAGACCTTCGTCCACCCGAACCTCGCGGACTGCGTCGCGTTCGACGACACCGGGAACGTCCTCGCGACCGGCTGTCACGACGGCATTCTGCGCACCTTCGACCTGCCCAAAGCCGCGCCGCTGAAGACGATCAACGCGCACGTCGTCGCGATGCCGCAACAGATCCAGAACCCGATTTACGCGGTGCAGTGGACGAACGATTACAAGCAGATCTTTACGAGCAGTTACGACAAGACCATCAAGCTGTGGGACGCGGCCGGTGGCACGCTGGTGCGCGAGTTCAAGGCCGCCCCGGACCCGGTGCCGGAGCCGCCGAAGAAGGACGACAAGACGCCGCCGCCCCCGAAGAAGGACGAGGGGCCGGTCGGTCACCGCGATCAGGTGTTCAGCATCGCGCTCTCGAAGGACGGCAAGTTCCTCGCGTCCGCGTCGAGCGACAAGAGCGTGAAGCTGTGGGACGTGGCGACGGCGAAGGTGGTCCGCGACTTCCAGAACCCGGACCTGAAGCCGGTGTTCCCCGGCGAGCCGGTGCCGTCGCATCCGGGGTGGGTGCATTCGGTGCGGTTCAGCCCGGACGGCGCGCAACTGGTGACCGCCGGCGCGGCCCCGAAGGGGCGGGCGTACATCGCGGTGTGGAGCGTCGCCGATGGCAAGCGCCTGTTCGGCGCGGAGCGCGACTTCGGCCCGATCCACTGCATGACGCTCACGCCCGACGGCACCAAGATGGTGATCGGGTACGCGGGCGTGCCGCGGAACAAGATCGAACCCGGCGAACCTGCCGCGGCGGCGCGAAGAGATCGACCTCAGCGA
>JAYUBA010000937.1:0-4903 GCA_043741075.1 Frigoriglobus sp. | reverse complement strand
ACGCCGCTGCAAGAGAAGCTCGTGGTGCTCGCGGGCCTCATCAGCAAGATCGGCTACGCCGCGGCGCTGGCGATCTTCGTGGCGCTACTCGTCCGCGGGCTGTGGGTCGGTGAGGTGCGCCTGCCGGGGCCGGGCGAGGACTCCGGCGCGGTCCTGTTGGCGAGCGTCCGCGCGCTGCTGTCGTACTTCGTGTACATGGTCATTATCGTGGTGGTCGCGGTGCCCGAAGGGCTGCCGATGAGCGTGACGGTGTCGCTCGCGATCGCGTGGCGGAAGATGAGCAAGTCGAACTCCCTGGTGCGGCAACTGGTCGCGTGCGAGACGATCGGGTCGGCCACCGTGATCTGCTCCGACAAGACCGGCACGCTCACGCAGAACAAGATGACGGTCTCGCGCGTCGGGCTGGGCGACACCGCGTACGAGAAGGAACCCGGCCTCGCGCAGACGGGCATGACCGCGGGCGGCGAGGCGGCGCCCGGTTCGCCGCTGTGGTGGGTGACCGTCAACGCCGCCGCGAACTCGACGGCGAGCTTGGAGGAGAAGAACGGCAAGACGATGACGGTCGGCAACAGCACCGAGGGCGCGCTGCTGAACTGGCTCGGCGCGGGCGCGTGGTTCCGCACCGAGGCGCTGAACTACATCGCGTTGCGCACACAATTCCCGGTGCTGTACCAGATTCACTTCTCGTCCGACCGCAAGCGGATGACGACGGTGACGCAGGCGAACGGGCGCGCGGTCACGCTCGTGAAAGGCGCGCCCGAGGCGATCCTCGCCGACTGCCAGAGCTACCTCGCGGCCGACGGCACGGTGCGCGACCTGACCCCCGAAGTGCGCGCGCGGATCGAGTCGCAGATCGCCACCGCGGCCGGCGACGCGATGCGCACGCTCGCGTTCGCGCACGCCGAGTTGCCGGCCGATTTCCCGCAGGACGAGGACGCGATCCACGGCCGCCGCGCGGAGATCGAACGCGGGCTGGTGTTCACCGGTTGGGTGGGCATCCGCGACCCGCTCCGCGACGACGTGAAGGAGGCGATTCGCCAGTGCCGCGCCGCCGGCATCGAGGTGAAGATGATTACCGGCGACACGATCGAGACGGCCCGCGCCATCGGCCGCGAGATCGGCCTGCTCGACGCGCCCGACGCGCTCGCCATGACGCACGCCGAGTTCGACAAACTGACCGACGAGGAACTGTCGGAGCGGCTCCCGCGGCTGCGGGTTCTGGCCCGCGCGCTTCCCGCCGACAAGTACCGCATCGTCCGGTTGCTCCAGGCGCAAAAGCATGTGGTCGCGATGACCGGCGACGGCACCAACGACGCCCCCGCCCTCAAGCGCGCCGACGTGGGCCTGGCGATGGGCATCTCCGGCACGGAGGTGGCGAAGGCGGCGAGCAAGATCGTGCTCCTCGACGACGCGTTCAGCACGATCGTCCGCGGCGTCCACTGGGGCCGCGCGCTGTACGAGAACATCCAGCGGTTCATCCAGTTCCAGCTCACGATCAACGTGTCCGCGCTGCTCATCGCGTTCCTCGGGCCGTTCCTCGGCCTGAAGCCGCCGTTCACGGTGCTGCAACTCTTGTGGATCAACGTCATCATGGACACGTTCGCGGCCATCGCGCTGTGCAGCGAACCGCCCCGCGCGAACCTGATGCTGAGGCCGCCGAAGCGCCGCGACGAGAACATTCTGACGCCCGCGATGCTCGGCAACATCTTCGTCACGGCCGCGTTCTTCGTAGTGGTGATGATCGGCTTGTTGATCGGGATGGAGCACGCCGGGTGGTTCGGCGGGGGCGCGGCGCGGTCGGCCGAGTTCCCCGAACTGACGATGCGCCAGGTGACGATCTTCTTCACCGTGTACGTGTTCTTCCAGGTGTGGAACCAGATCAACTGCCGGTCGCTCTCGCCGCGCGAATCCGGGTTCCACCGGCTGTTCGAGAACCCGCAGTTCCTGGCGATCGCGTCGCTCATCGTGATCGGGCAAGTGCTGATCGTGACCCTCGGCGGCTCGGTGTTCAACGTGGCACCGCTGGCGGTGATAGACTGGGCGGTGATCGCGGTATCCACGGCGAGCGTGCTGGCGTTCGCCGAAGTGGCGCGAAGAGTGCGCATGAAGATCGAGGTTTAGCGGTGGTTCCGGAGGGACCATGCGGCCGTAGGTGGTCCCGGTGGGACCACCGCTAAACGAGCTTACGATATGGACGACGCGACAACGAAATTGAGAGCCATCGCCGAGACGTTGCTCATCGGGCAGTTCCACCGGCACGTGTTCCTGTGCGTCGGGGACGCGTGCTGCACCGCGATCGGCAAGCCGGCCGCGCAGGCCGCCTGGGACAAGCTGAAGGACGAACTGAAGGCGCGGAACCTGTCGCTCGCGACCGGCCCAGCCGCGTGCTTCCGGACGAAGGTCGGGTGCCTGCGCGTCTGCACCGGCGGGCCGATTCTCGTGGTGTACCCGGAGGGCACGTGGTACGGCGGCATGACCGCGGAACGCATCCCGCGGTTCGTGCAAGAGCACCTCATCGACGGTAAGCCCATTGAGGAGTGGGTCTTCGCACGGAACCCGCTGCCGAGCCGAGAAGACCAAGAATAGCCGCGGCTAATTCTTCGCTGTTGGATACCTATGGGTCGGCACTGGGCGGCCGGGGCGGAGGCTCTGGCTCGTGCGGAACTCCGCGACCACGCCGACCTTCCCCGCCTGCGCCGCGACCACCCGCTTCACCTCCGCCTCCAGCACCGCCGGGTCGATCGCGACGCGGGCGTTCACGATCAGTTCCGCCTTGCGCGGCTTCAGCCCGCTCGGCAGCGACAGTTGCGGCGCGGTGTCGCTGCTGATGACGTTGCCCACCGCGAACGCGCCCGCGTCGTCCATCCCGATCAGCTTCAGGTGCGCCACCTCGCCGCCGAGCGCCCGGCACACGTCCGCGAGTTCGCCGAGGATCGCGGTGAGCAGCGCGTCGAGGTCGAACGGCGCGGCGCCCGCGAGCCGCGCGGTCGCGTTCAGCCAGCCGAGTTCGGCCTCGCCCTCGGCGTAGGTGTCGTAGTCGATGTCGAGAATCTTGCGGCCGAACGCGCCCTGTTGTTCGAGCAGTTCGGCGAGCGCGTCGAACCCGGCACCGGTGGTCGCGCTCACGCGCAGGACCGGCGTGCCGGGGAACTGCTCGGTCACCAGCCGGACCAAATCGTCCGCGCGCGGCGGGTCGAGTTCGTCGATCCGGTTTATTAAGATGGCGTCGGCCTCTTCGAGCTGCTTCTTGAAGATGTACGCGGCCTTCGGGCTGAACCCGCCGGCCGACTGGTTGTTCAGGATGCGGACCCCGTGACTCGGCTTGAACAGCACCGCGTAGGGCGCGACCTCGAACCGCCCGGCGTACAGGTCCTTCAGCGGTTGGATCACGGTCGCGACGAGGTCCGTGCAACTGCCGACCGGTTCGGCGAGGATCACGTCCGGGCGCTCGGCCGACTGGAGCGCGCCGACGCGGCCCACGAGGTCGTCGAACCGGCAGCAGAAGCACGCGCCGGGCACCTCCTCGACGGTCAAGCCCTGCGCGCGGAGCGCGTTCGTGTCAACGAGGTCGTGCGCCTGGTCGTTGGTGACGACGCCGACGCGCTTGCCCTGGGCTTGGTACAGGCGGGCGAGGCGGGCGATGGTGGTGGTTTTCCCGGCGCCGAGAAATCCGCCAACCATCACGAAGCGAACGGTCATGGGTGTCGCCCAATGCGTGTGCTAAGCTGAAGCTACGGTTATCTCTACGGCCTTCCCGCCCGGCCCGCAACTTGCATCCCGCCTCTGCGCCTCTTCCCGGTTCGCTCGCGGAGTCTTCGTTGTTCAGGTTGCTCAAGTTGATGACGCTCGCGCCCGGTCACTTCCACGCGGCCCTGGTGCTGAAGCGGGCGCTGCACGGCGTCCACCCCCGCACGCACGTGTACGGCCCGCTCGACGGGGACACGGTCGCGCACCTCGCGCGGGTCGCGTCGTTCAACGCGCGCCGCGACCACCCGACCTCGTGGGAGGTCGATCTGCGCGCCGGCGCGGACTACCTCGAACGGTTCGCCCGCGAGCAGCCCGGCAACACGGTGGTCATCAGCGGGCGCAACCGCCCCAAGATCGACCGCATGAAGCTGGCGGTCGAGAACTGCCTGCACGTGATCGCGGACAAGCCGTGGATCGTCGAGCACGCGGACTTCCCGAAACTCGAGGCGCTCTTCCGCGAGGCCGAACTGCGCGACGTGCTGGTGGGCGACATGCTCACCGAGCGGTTCGAGATCACCAACTGGTTGCAGCGCGAGTTCGTCCGCGACCCGGAGTTGTTCGGCACGTGGCAGACCGGCACGCCGGAGCAGCCGGCGCTGATGCTGCACAGCGTCCACTACCTGAAGAAGACCGTGAACGGGGTGCCGCTCGTGCGGCCGTGGTGGTGGTTCGACCCGGACGTATCGGGTGAGGCGATGGCCGACGTGGGCACGCACCTCGCCGACCTCGCCATCTGGCTCGTCGCCCCGGATCAGGCGGTCGATTACGCGACGCAGGTTCAGATGCTCGCCGCCGACCGCGCCCCACTGCTGCTCTCGGAAGACGAGTTCCGACAGGTGACGCGGCTACCGGGCTACCCGGCGGAGTTGCAGTCGCGGGTGGTGAACGGCCAGCTTTACTACGCGGGCAACAACACCGCGACCTTCGTCCTTCGCGGCGTTCATGTGAAGCTGGGCACCGAATGGGAGTTCGAGTCGTCCTACGGCGACACGCACCAGAGCTACGCGCGGGGCACGCGGGCGACGGTCTCCGTGCGACAACTTCTGAGCGGGCGGGCGGAACTGTACGTCGCGTGCCCCGCGCGTAGCTCTGGTGCGTGTCGCCGTAGGACGACTCGAACTCCCATTCGGTGCCCAGCTTCACATGAACGCCGCGA
>JAYUBA010000936.1:0-4919 GCA_043741075.1 Frigoriglobus sp. | reverse complement strand
CCACCCTCTCCCGCAAGGGGAGAGGGCCAGAACCCACCTCGCCCCGGCTTGGTGGTGAGGGGTCTTCGCTTCCCCCGCCCGTCGCGGTACACTGTTCTCACCTGCCCGCTCTCCTTGCTCCCGGAGCCTCCCCGATGTCGTCGCTGCACAGGGGGCTTACGCCCCCCGCTCAGATGTTCGCCGTTGCCGCGCTCGTGCTGCTCTCCGCCACGCTCGCCGACGCCCAGCCCAAGGGCGGGCCGCTGTCACCCTCCGACGCGCTCAAGGCGCTCAAGGTCGCCGACGGCTTCCAGGTGGAACTGTTCGCCGCCGAACCGATGCTGATTAATCCTACCTCCATCGACATCGACCACAAAGGTCGGTTGTGGGTCGCGGAGGCCGTCAACTACCGGCGGAAGAACTTCAACCGGCCGATCATCCGCAAGGAAGGCGACCGCATCGTCGTGCTGATCGACGCGAAGGGCGAAGGCAAGGCGACCGAAGCAAAGACGTTCTACCAGGGGCCGGAAATCTACGGCCCGCTCGGCGTGTGCGTCGCGCCCTACGCCGACGGCAAGGGCCAACGCGTGTTCGTCTGCCAGTCGCCGGACATCCTCGTGTTCGAGGACAAGGACGGCGACCTGAAGGCCGACGGCCCGCCGAAGAAGTTCCTCACGGGCTTCGGCGGGTTCGACCACGACCACGGCGTCCACGGCCTCAACATCGGGCCGGACGGCAAGCTGTACTTCACCGTCGGCGACGCCGGCGTGAAGGACTTGCAATCGACCGACGGGAAGGGCAAGAAGTGGTCGAGCAACGCGACCGACTGCCGGGCCGGCACCGTGTGGCGCTGCGACATGGACGGCACCAACCTCGAACTGATCGCGCACAACTTCCGCAACAACTACGAGTGCTGCGTCAACAGCTTCGGCGAGGTGTGGCTGTCGGACAACGACGACGACGGCAACAAGCAGACGCGCATCTGCTTCGTGATGCCCGGCGGCAACTACGGCTACCACCCGCGCGGCCCCGGCCAGACGCACTGGCACGAGGAGCAACCGGGCGTCGTCCACAAGACGCTCCGCACCGGCCAGGGCAGCCCGACCGGCATTACCTTCTACGAAGGCAGCATGTTCCCCGCCAAGTACCGCGGCGCGCTCCTGCACTGCGACTGCGCCCCGGCCGAAGTGCGGTGGTTCTTGCCGAAGGCGAAAGGGGCGGGCTACGAACTCGAAAAGGAGATGCTGCTGACGAGCAGCGACAACTGGTTCCGGCCGTCGGACGTGTGCGTGGCCCCGGACGGCAGCATCTTCGTGGCCGATTGGTACGACCGCGGCGTCGGCGGGCACGGCATGGGCGACCCCACCGACGGCCGCATCTACCGCATCACCCCGAAGGGCCACAAGGGCTACAAGGTGCCGGAACTGAAGCTCGACACAAAGGAGGGAATGGTCGCGGCATTCGCATCACCGAATCTGGCGGTTCGAGCTGCACTCATGGAAAAGCTGAAAACGAACTTCACGAAGACGGAAATGCTGGCGATGGGTGAAGCTGCTCACACCAAAGACGACGCTCAAATTGCGCGAGTAGTTTGGGTGTTTGACATCGCGTACATTCCGGCGGTCGCAAAAAATCTTATGCTCGCCGGCACACTTGAAGAGTTGAAACAGTGGACGGAGTCGTGGAAAAGCGCGCTGGAACGAGTTCAATCCAACCCGAAGTATCTGTGCGCTTCTCTCCGCATGCGAAGAGCGATAGAGGACGAGTCCCAACCAATCAGCGAGGGCTCAGTTGAGTTCGCTGTGAAAAACGGACCGATGGTCGCTCGCGAAATGTTGATTTATTATCGTAACACACCTTCCGAGAGCCTGAAACCTCTATTCTATGCGCTCGCCAAGAAGTACGACGGCCAGGACATCTTCTACCGCGCGGCGCTGAACATCGCGTGCGGCACCGACCCGGCCCGCCGCGACGCCATCCTCGCGGACTTCGACAAGCACTTCCCGGAGTGGAACGACAAGGTCGCCGATCTGGTGTGGGAACTGCGGCCGAAGTCCGTCCTCCCGCGACTCGGCAAGCTGCTCGCCGATGCGAAACTCACCGGCCCGCAGAAGGCCCGCATTGTCGATATCCTCGCGACCAGCGACGACCCCGCCGCCGGGCAGACCATGCTCGACGTGCTGAAGTCCGACGCGGCGCCCGAAGTGAAGGCCGCGGCCATCGAGAGCCTGAAGTTGTTCCTCCCGACTAAGTGGAAGGCGCTCCAGTCCGGCAAGGAACTCGCGTCCGCCATCGACGCGCTTCTGAACGACGAGAAGTCCACCGCGACCGGCTTCCAACTCATCGCCGCCGCCAACGCCGTGGACCGCGTCGAAGCCGTCGCGAAGGTCGCGGGCGACGCGAAGGCCGCGCTCGATCTGCGCAAGGAGGCCGTTCGCACACTCGGCAAGCTGCCGGACGACACGAGCGTGGCCGCGCTCATCGCCGCCGGCAGCCCGGAGAACCCGCTGTCGATCGAGTGCATTCAGGCGCTTGGCGAACTCCTGCCGAAGGGTCCGAAGCCGCCCAAGTATGCGGCCACCGCACTCGACGCGCTCGGTCGCGCCGTCAACGCCGGCGACCGCGGCACGCCGGAACTGAAGGCCGCGGCCGTGTCCGCGCTCGCGGGTAACCGGGCCGGTTCCATCTGGCTGCTCGACACTTACGGCAAGAACGAACTGCCGAAGGAGCTCCTCGCGGGGGCCGGGCGGTTGCTCCGCAACTCGCCCTACGCGGACCTCGCCAACCGGGCGAAGCTCGCGTTCCCGGCGGCGGGCAAGCTCAACCCCAAGAACCTCCCGCCGGTCGGCGAACTCGCCAAGCGCGCCGGCGACGCCACCCGCGGCAAAGCGGTGTGGAACGCGAGCCTCGCGGGCGCGTCGCAGTGCGCGAAGTGCCACACGGTTCGCGGCGTCGGCGGTCAGGTCGGCCCGGACCTCTCCAGCATCGGCAAGAAGAGCGCGCGCGAAGCCCTGTACGAGTCCATCCTGATTCCGTCGAAGGCGATCGCCGACCAGTACCTTCAGCACTCGGTCACCACCACCGCGGACGTGACCGTGAGCGGCCTGCTTATCTCGGACACACCGACCGCGATCACGCTCCGCGACGCCAACGGCAAGGACACCACCGTCGCCAAGAAGGACATCGAAGGCGCGGTGCGCAAGCTGAAGGTGTCCATCATGCCGGAGGACGTTGTCGCGGCGCTGACCGAGGACGAACTCGTTGACATGGTCGCGTACCTCGAAACGCTGAAGACCGCGGCGCTGACGCCCGACAGCTTCCACATCGTCGGCCCGTTCCCAGGGAAGGACATGGACACCGCACTCGACACCGAGTACGGCCCGGAGAAGGCCGCGTTCGACCCGGCGCTGAAGTTCCGGTCACTTACTTGGAAGTCGATCCGCCCCGACGGGAAGGGGTACTTCGACCTCGCGGCCATGCACGGCGACGCGGGGAACAACTCCGCGTCGTACATGTACGTCGAGATCGAGTCGCCGGTGGATCAGTCGGCCGAGGTGCTGCTCGGGCCGGACGACGGCGCGAAACTGTGGGTGAACGGCAAGGACGTGTTCACGTCGCGCGACACAAAGGCCGCCGCGCCGGAGGCACACAAGGTGAGTGTGAAGCTCGTGAAGGGCAAGAACGCCGTGCTGCTGAAGGTCGCCAACGGCAACAACCCGCACGGGTTCTACTTCAGCCTCACGTCGGCGGAAGAGACGAAGGTCGCGAAGTAGTGGTCTGTGGTCAGTGGTCAGTGGACAGTCAGCAGAAAGACGAAGGTCGTTTAGCGTGCGACCCGGCGGGTCGCGCAAGCTCTGAGGTCGCGCGCTAAACTCTACTGCCCATTGACCACTGATTGCTTACACTGTGCGTAACTTCATCTCACCCCGTCGCCCAGGAGTACCGCCGTGGCCCTGCTCAAAACCCGCTGCCCGGAGTGCAACGCCGGGCTGAAGTCGCCGACCGGGTTCGCGGTCGGTCAGACCGTCTGTTGCCCGAAGTGCGAGACGTACTTCGCCGTCGAGGAACCGGAAGGCGAGGAGCCGAAGAAGGCACCCGCGGGCGCCAAGGGCAAGGCGACGGACGCGCCCGCCGCGAAGAAGACGCTCAAGGCGACCGTCGCGGACGACGACGACGACGCGCCCCAAAAGAAGAAAAAGAAGAAGGTGAGTTACGACGAGGACGAGGAGGGAACGCGGTCGTACAAGAACTCGCCGCTGCGGTTCGTGGTCCTCGGCGTGCTGGTGGTCGTGATGCTCGTGATGGGCTACTTCCTGTACGACAAGCGGAAGAAGGAGGCGGGCGGCGGGGACACGTCGAGAGACGAGGCAGCGGTCGTGAATCCCCGCGTGGCCGACCAAAACGGTCCCAAGCTCCAGCCGATCCAAAACGGTCCCAAGCTCCAGCCGATCCAACCGGGGCTGGTCGTGGGGGGGCCGAAGCAGCCCAACCCCGGCGGCAAAGGCGGCGCACCGGCCGTTCCGTTCGGCCTCGGCCTCGGCCTCGGCGGCGACCCGGCGCTGACCCCGGCCGAGATCCAGAAGCGGACCGACAAGTTCAAAACCGCGCTCGTCGGCACGTGGACGGCCGACCTCGGCGGCGGCGTCACCGAAGAGTTGACCTACACCGCCAACGGCACGTTCACCACCAAGCTGGGCGGCCCGGCCCCGGCGACCTTGACCGCCAAGTACACGATCAAGGAACTGGTCGGCACGAAGGGCGTGAAGATCCAACTCGACACCGGCGGCGGTACGCGGACGGTCACGGCCACCTTCGAGGACGACGAACTCCAGCACCCCACGCTCCAACCGGGCGTGACCGGCACCTTCCGCAAGAAGTGACTCGAACTTCGGTGTGGTTAGAAGTGGGAATCCGGGTGGCCGGGGCAGAGTCTTCGATGC
>JAYUBA010000935.1:0-4922 GCA_043741075.1 Frigoriglobus sp. | reverse complement strand
CGGGCGAGCAAGTGCCGCCCGAACGGGCTATAATGCCTACAATTATCGGGTACGGGTACGGGGGTGGTGCCATGCTGACCGGCCAACGGATCGGCCCGTTCGAGATCGAAAATGAGCTGGGCAGCGGGGCGATGGGCACCGTTTACCGGGCCAAGTTCCACCGCAGCGAGGACAAGGTCGTTGTCATCGCGCTGAAGGTGGTCGCCCTCGGCCTGCTCAGCAACGACGGCGCGATGGCCCGGTTCGAGCGCGAGGCGAACATCCTCAAGCAGCTCCGGCACCCGCACATCGTCCGCCTCATCGCGCACGGCAAGATCAACCGGCAGAACCCGTACATCGCGATGGAGTACATCGACGGCGAGGCGCTCGACCGCGTCCTCGCGCGCCGCGGCAAGCTCTCCTGGGAAGAGGTGGTGTCCTACGGCAAGCAGTTGTGCGAGGCGCTCCAGTACGCGCACGACAAGGGCATCATCCACCGCGACCTGAAGCCGTCCAACCTGATGATTACCAAGGACGGCGTCCTCAAGCTCACCGACTTCGGCATCGCCAAGGACACCGATGTCACCGCCCTGACCCAGGCGAACAGCACCATCGGCACGGCCGCGTACATGTCGCCGGAGCAGTGCAAGGGCGACCGCAACCTGTCGAACAAGTCCGACCTGTACTCGCTCGGCGTGGTGTTCTTCGAACTGCTCACCGGGAAGAAGCCGTTCACGGCCGAGACGACGGTCGAGATGTTCCTCAAGCACGTCAACGAGCGGGCGCCGCGGATCGGCAAGATGGTGAACGAACTGCCCCCGAAGTTCGAGTCGATCATCCTTCAACTGCTCGAAAAGGACAAGGAGAACCGGCCGATCGACGCCGCGTGGGTGGCGCGGATGCTCCAAGAGGTCGAGGAGGACGCGTTCACCCGCAAGAGCGCCGGGCTGGCGGCGGCCGAGGTGCGCACTGCCAAGCCGCTCAACCAGAGCGGCGACCGGATGGACGCGTCCGACAAGGAGGCCGCCCGCGCGCTCCGCGGCAAGAAGAAGAAGGCCAAGAAGAAGGCCGACGTGCCGCTACTCGAACGGAAGTGGGTGCGGGCGGCGGGCATCGTCGCGGCTCTCGCGGCCATCGCCGGCGGGGTGTACTTCGCGGTCCGCACGACCCCGCCGGACAAGCTGTATGCGGCGATGGAAAAGGCCGAAACGCCCGACGCCAAGCTCGAGGCCGCGGCGAAGTTCCTGGAAGCGCACGGGTCCAAGGGCGGGGAGATGGCCGATAAGGCCGCGGCCGTGTTCCGCGAGGGGAAGGTGCGCGAGCGGGAGAAGCAGCTCACCAACCGGCACAACAGCCCGCTGCCGAACATGTCGCGGCCGACCGAGAACGACGACGCCGAGGCGTACCAGGCCGCGTGGCTCGCGATGGACCACGAGAAGTCCGGGTATATGGAAGAGGCCGAGGCGCAGTGGGCGAAGGTGAAGGGGCGGTTCCCGGACGAGGCGAAACTGCCGTTCACCACGAAGGACGACCAGTTGGCGAAGGCGCGCTGGGGCTGGCTGGCCGACAAGCGGCTCGCGGACATCGCCGCCGCGCGGGGCGAACTCGCCCGCCTGCGGAAGAAGATCGACGACGGCCGCCCGGTCGAAGCGAGCTTCAAAACCGACACGTCCAATCCCGAATCGCTCGCGATCCGCGCCCTGCGCCTCAAGGCGTTCCTCGACCACGATAGTGCCGCCGTTTGGTGCGACAGGCTCACCGCGCTGACCGAGAAGGATCCCGAAAAGCAGGCGTGGCCCCTTCTCAGCAGTCAGATTAAGCGCACACTTCGGAAGTCGGGGGACGCACAGGCGGCCGTGGCGACCCGGCTCCTGCGGCTCGACAAGTGGCTCGACGCCACCGAGAAGCAGGCCGCGGGCGTCAAGGACAACCCGGACCTCGGCGCGGAGCGGCGCGACGTGCGGAACCGGTGCCGCGACGTGACCGAACTGTACGACGGCGACACCGAACCGGGCGTGCCGGACGCCGTGAAGCGGGCCGAGAAGCTCGCCGCGCTGGTGCCCAAGTCGAAGGGCTAGCGCGTTCGTAGGTTCCCGGAGCGGGGGGCGTAAGCCCCCTGTGTGCTTCGCGGCGCCTGGGGTCACAACGAGAGACAAATCAAGCATGTCGAAGACCTCTCCCAACCGCGCGAAGAGCGCCGCGGCGTTCGAGCGGGCCAAGCGCGTGATCCCCGGCGGGGTGAACAGCCCGGCCCGCGCCTTCGGCGGCGTCGGCGGCAGCCCGCTGTTCGTCGCCCGCGCCGACGGCCCGTTCCTCCACGACCTCGACGGCCACCGCTACCTCGACTTCATCGGCTCGTGGGGGCCGATGATCCTCGGCCACTGCCACCCGGCCGTGGTCGGAGCTGTGGTCGCGGCGGTCGAGAACGGCTCCAGCTACGGCGCGCCGTGCGAACTCGAAACGCAACTCGCCGAAATGGTGATCGACGCGGTTCCGTCGGTGGAGATGGTACGGTTCGTGTCTAGCGGCACCGAAGCGACGATGAGCGCGATCCGCCTCGCGCGGGGGTTCACCGGGCGCGACCTCGTCGTGAAGTTCGCCGGCTGTTACCACGGGCACGTCGATTCACTGCTCGTGTCGGCCGGCTCCAGCGCGCTGACGCTCGGCGTCCCCAACAGCCCCGGCGTGCCGGCCGGCTGCACCCAGGACACGAGCGTGCTGCGGTACAACGACACGGCCGCGCTCGCGGAGTTCTTCGCGGCGAAAGGCGACACGGTCGCGGGCGTGATACTGGAACCGGTCGTCGGCAACATGGGCCTCGTGCCCCCGTCGGACGAGTTCCGTCGCGCGCTCCGCGGCCTCACGCACAAGCACGGCGCGCTCCTCATCTACGACGAGGTGATGACCGGCTTCCGACTCGGCTACGGTGGCGCGCAAGTGCTGCTCGGCGACGCACCGGACGTGACGTGCTTCGGCAAGATCATCGGCGGCGGCTACCCGGTCGGCGCGTACGGCGGGCGCGCGGACATCATGCGCCAGATCATGCCCGCGGGTCCGGTGTTCCAGGCCGGCACGCTCTCCGGCAACCCGGTCGCGATGGCCGCCGGAATCGCGACCTTATCCGAACTGAAGGCGAATCCGCCGTACGCGCGGCTCGAAGAACAGAGCGCGCGCATCGGCACCGGGCTGCTGAAGGCCGCGTCCGCGGCGGGTGTGCCGGTGCAGTTCAACCGCGTCGGCAGCATGTGGACGCTGTTCTTCACGGCCACGCCGGTCACCGACCTCGACACCGCGAAGACGTGTGACACGGCGCGATTCGGCCGGTTCTTCTGGGAGATGATGGATCGCGGCGTGTACCTGCCGTGCAGCCAGTACGAGGCCGCGTTCACCTGCGGGGCAATGACCGACGACCACATCGCCCAGACGGTTCAGGCCGGCGCGGAGGCACTCGAAGCCGTCGCCAAAGGTTGACGGTTTTCACTCGCAGCCTGCTCGCCCGCGCACTACCTTTGGGCGCGCGGAACTCGCCCGCGTTCCATTCGCACCTCGCGTCCGTCCGGGGATTCCCACATGAAAGCCCGCGCGCTCGTTCTGGTCCTCGGCCTGACCGTCGTCCTCGGTATCGGCGGGTACGTCGCGTGGTCGTCGCCGTGGGTCCGCTCGTGGTTCGCCCGCGACAGCGAAGACCCGGCCGAACTCGATCGCGCCGCGAAGGCCGCGCTTCCGAACGACAAGCCGCCCGACCCGGCCGGCGGTTCGCCGCAGTGGCGGGGGGCGTCGCGCAAGGGCGTGGCGCCCGCCGGCACCTTCCGCACCGACTGGGACAAGACCCCGCCGAAGGAACTGTGGCGCGTACCCATCGGCGGCGGGTACGGGTCGTGTTCCGTCGTCGGCGGGAAGCTCTACGTGCAGGACAAGCAGGGCGACACGGAGCGCGTCGTGTGCCTCGACGCCGAGACCGGCAAGACGGTGTGGGAGTACGCCTACGACGCCCCGCAAGCGGGAAAAGACAGCACCTACGCAATCGGCCCGCGGGCCACGCCGACGGTGCAAGGCAGTTGGGTGTTCACCGTCGGCGGGTCCGGTAAGCTCCTCGCCCTGGAAGCCGCCGGCACCGCGGTGAAGGTGCGGTGGGAACACGACCTGTTGTCGGAGTTTGGCGCGCCACTGCCGCAGTGGGGCGTCGCGTGCTCGCCGCTCGTGCTGGGCGATCTCGTGATTGTGCAACCGGGCGGCAAGGACGCGGCCGTGGTCGCGTTCGACAAGACCTCCGGCGAGGTTAAGTGGAAGTCCGGGTCGAACGGGCCGGGCTACAGCTCGCCGGTCGCCGCGCCCATCGGCGGGCAGGAGACGGTGTTCGCGTTCATGGGCGACGCGCTCCTCGCCGTGCGCCCGACCGACGGCAAGATCACCGGCAGCTTCAAGTGGGCCACCGAGTTCAGCGGCAACATCGCCACCCCGCTCGTTGTGGACGAGTACGTGTTCATCTCGTCGGCCTACGGCGCCGGCTGCGCGCTCCTGCGCGCGGAGAAGACCGGCGACGAGGTGCAGTTGGTGAAGGTGTACGAGCGCCGCCGCAACGGCTTCCAAAACCACCACGCGACCAGTGTTTACAAGGACAAGCACCTGTTCGGCATCGACGGCACGCAGGGCAGTGGCGGGCTGAAATGCGTCGAGTTCATCACCGGCAAGGAGGTGCCCGACTGGAACGGCCGCGAGACGGATCAAGCGAGCGTGATTCTCGCGGGCGACTACCTGATCCTCCAGATCGCGCGGAAGGGTGACGTGTGGTTGGTGGAAGCGAACCCGAAGGAGTTCAACCTGCTCGCGAAGGTGCCGAAGGTGCTGAGCGGGAACAACAACTGGGCCACGCCCACGCTCGTGGACGGCTGGCTTCCTTGTAGTACACGCGGCCCGCGTGCTTCTTGTCATGCACGCGGGCC
>JAYUBA010000934.1:0-4924 GCA_043741075.1 Frigoriglobus sp. | reverse complement strand
GACGACCTGGTGAAGCGGGCCGACGCCGCGGCGAAGGCCGAGAACTTCAAGTCCGCGGTGCGGCACCTGCGAGACGCCCGCTGGCAACTGCCGTACCTGCCGCCCGGCCTGCCCGCGCACGTCGCCCGCGTCCTCGGCGAGTCCCGGATGCGGCACGCGGACCGCGTCAACGCGCTCGCGTACAGCCCGGACGGCACCGCGCTCGCCAGCGCCAGCCGCGACTTCACCGTGAAGGTGTGGGACCTCGGCAACGGCCGCGAGATCGCCACCTACCGCGGCCACGCCGATCAGCCCGACGACCCGACCAAGGGCGGCTCCAACGTCCTCGGCGTCACCGATGTCGCCTTCCACCCCAAGGAGAAGGCGATCGCGTCCGCGAGCGGCAATCAGGTTCACACCTGGGACCCGGCCACCGGCAAGGCGATCAAGACCGTGGTACACCTCGGCAAGACGGACAAGCCGATCAAGGCGATCGCGTACAGCCCGGACGGCAAGCTCCTGGCCGTCGGCGCCGACGACGGCATCCTCCGCGTGGTCGAGGCCGACACCGGCAAGGCGGTGTTCACCAGCCCCTCGCGGAACGCCCGCATCGAGAAGGTCTCGTTCAGCCCGAACGGGAAGCTGGTCGCGCTCGGCGACAGCAACATGCAGGTCGCGGTGTACGTGCCCGAAGGCAAAGGCAACCAACTGGCGATGAGCATTCAGGGCGTCGATCTGGGCGAGGTGATGGGCGTGGCGTTCAGCGCCGACAGCGGGAGCGTGTTCACCTGCGGGCGCGACGGCAAGGCGCGGCTGACCGCCGGGCCGAACCCGGACGGTGCCACCGCGCCCACCACCGCGACCAAGCTCCGCGAGTACACCGGCCACTCCGGGTCGGTCACCGGTCTCGCCCTGACGGCCGACGGCAAACTCCTCGTCACCAGCGGCGAGGACAAAACGGTTCGCGTGTGGGACGTGGCGAGCGGGAAGCAGATGCGCTCGTTCCAGGGGCACATGACGAAGGCGACCGCCGTGGCGGCCCGCGGCGACGGCCGGCAGGTGGCGTCCGCGTCCGAAGACGGGGCCATACGCGTCTGGGACTTGAACACCACCGACGACCACCGGGCGATGTCGGAGGCGAAGGAATCGCTGTGGGCGGTCGCGATCAGCGCGGACGGCAAGCGACTCGCGGCGGCCGGCGCGGACAAGAAGATTCGCGTGTACGACCCGGAGACGGGCAAGCTCGAAGCGACGCTCGACGCCGGCGCGGCGATGACCGCGCTCGCGTTCCTCCCGGACGGCAACCGGCTCGTGGCCGGCGGCGGCGACAAGGTGGTGAAGGTGTGGGACGTGACCGCCAAGAAGGTGCTGAAGGACCTCCCCGGTCACGCGCTCGCGGTACTCGCGGTCGCGGCGAGCGACGACGGCAAGTTGGTCGTGTCCGGCTCGGCCGACGCGTCCGTCCGCGGGTTCGACCCGGACGGCGGCAAGGAGGTGTGGAAGTGGGCGTCGCGCAAGGCCGCGTGCGGCGTGTCGATCCGCAAGGGGAACAAGCACGTCGCGGTGGGCCTCGCGGACGGCGGGCTGACGATCCTCGACGTGACCGGGGCGACCCCGAAGGAACTGTCGTCGCTCGGCGCGCACACGGCGGGCTGCGCGTGCGTCGCGTTCAGCGCGGACGGCAACCGGCTGGCGAGCGTCGGCGGCGACGGCGCGATCCGCGTGTGGTCCGTCGCCGAGAACGGCGCGATCGCCCAACTGGTCCGCTTCGACGGGCAGGCGACGCCGTCGAGCAGTACGGGTTTCGCGCCGCTGTCCACGGTCGCGTTCAACGCCGACGGCCGGTTCGTCGTCGCGGCCGGGGCGGACGCGGTGGTGCGCGTCTGGGACGTGCAGACCAAGAGCGAGGTGCGCGGGCTGCGGGGCCACACGGACTGGGTCACGTCGGCGTGCTTCAGCCCGGACGGGCGGTTCGTCGCGTCGGTGGCGGCGGAGAAGGACAACACCGTCCGCGTGTTCGAACTGCCCCCGCTGGACAGCGCCGGCGCGGCCGGCGGGCACATGCTCGCGGTGAACGCGGTCGCCGTCAGCCCCAACGGCAAGTTCGTCGCCACCGCCGGCACCGACCAGACCATCAAGATTTGGGACATCGCCACCGGGAAGGAAGTCGCCACGCTGATCGGCAACGCCGACATCCCGTTCGCGATCTGCTTCCTGGGCAACGACGCGGTGGTGATGGGAGTCGGCCTGCCGATCCGCGACACCGGCCGGCTGCACGTCTGGGGCACGACCCCGCCGCGGCTGAGCGCGTCGGTGCCGACGGGCGAGGTGTACACCGTCGTTCCGTCCGCCGACGGGACGAAGATCGGCGTCTGGGCGGCGCGGCCCGCGGTGGGCGACGCGGTGAAGAACAACGCCTACGAGGTCTACACCGCCAAGGGCGAACTGGTGTCGCCGGCGCTGGTGGACAAGGGCCGCGACATCAAGGCGGCGACGTTCACCCCGGACCTGGCGTGGGCGATCGCCGGGGACAAGACGGGCACGGTGCGCGTCTGGGACCTGGCGAAGAAGGAGCGGATCGGCGGCGACTGGCCGCTGTTCGCGCGGGAGTTCGCCGACCTGGGCGTGACCGCGGACAAGAAGTACCTCGTGGCGGCGGACGACGAGGGGACGGTGAAGGTGGCCGAGATCGCGAAGCGGGACGTGGTGGCGGCGGGGAGGGCGCACAAGAGCGGGGTGCGGGCGCTGCTCGTGTCGCCGACCGGCAAGACGTTCTTCACGGTGAGCAACGACCGCGAGCTGAAGGCGTGGTCGCTGACCGATCTGAAGGCGGAGGCGCTGACGGAAGTGCGGTCGTGGACCGTACCGGTGACGGTGAACGGGGCCGCGTACACGCCCGACGGCAAGTCGGTGGTGACCGCCAACGCCGACGGCACCGCCTACGTGCTGGACCTGCCGTAGCGGTATCGTTGCCCTGGCCCGCGTTGGGAGAATTGGAGAAGGCCGATGACCGACGACTCATGGGGCGACCTCGTCGAAGTGCTGCGAAACACCGGCATTGAGTTCGATGCCGGGCTGACCGACGCCGAGGTTGCCACCGCGGAGGGGCGTTTCGGCTTCCGTTTCCCCCCCGATCTGAAGGCGTTCCTTCAAACCGCATTGCCGGTCGGGGTACGCTTTCCCAACTGGCGTTCCGGAGGGGAATCATCGCTCCGTGATTGGCTCGATCTCCCGCGGCGCGGAATCCTGTTCGACATCGAACACAACGGGTTCTGGCTCGAAGAGTGGGGGCCGCGACCGCAGACGCTGGATGAAGCCAACCGGATCGCCAACAGCCTCATTGACGCCGCCCCGCGGCTCATTCCAATATTCATACACCGCATGATGCCGGCCGACCCACACCTGCCCGGCAACCCGGTCTTCTCCGTTCACCAGACCGACATCATCTACTACGGGGCCGATCTCAGGCATTACTTCGGGCATGAGTTCATGGCCGGTACAGGCGGTGCCGTCTGGCCGCCCGCGGAGAGCATTCGCCGGATCGAGTTCTGGGACATCGACCGGTTCCAAGAAGTGCGGTGGGCCGGTGGCAGTTGCGCCTTCGACAACAGCGCTGGTCAATTGCCTTGAGTGTCACGCTCCGCCCGGCGGCTCGCCGCGCGGGCGCAGGCCGGTCACCTTCGACACCGCCCACTCCAGCGCCGGGAACAACCGCACCCGCGTCAGCACCGGGTCGCACCACCCGGTCGTGATGCAGTAGTTCACCGCGAACGGCGACTTGTGGTGCCGCCGGTGGTGCCGCGTACCGAGGACCAGCCCGCACCGCTGGAGCCACGCGACCGCCCGCGGCGGCGACTTCATGTGCGCCCACTGGTGGAACTGGCTCGTCCACATCCCCCACGCCCCCAGCAGCCACACGAACATCCCCGCGTACAGCCACGCGGCGGAGTCCAGCGGCAGCGCGAACGGGACCAGCAGGAACGGCAGCGCCCCCAGCGCGGTGTCGCCGTTGGTGGTGAAGAAGTGGCTCCTGAGCATGTCGAGCGGGTGGCCGTGGTGGAACCGGAACGGGCGGATGAACCGCGGGCCGAACACCGGCGTCAGCTCGTCGCCCCACGTGTCGCCGGCCCAGTGGATCACGCCGGACACGAAGTCCGCTCCCAGCAGCCCCAGCGGGACGAGGAGGAGCGTCGGCCAGTCCCAGAACCCCGGCACGGTCGCGAACCGGGCGCAGTGCGCGGCGACCAGGCCCAGCGCCCCCAGGACCGAAAGCACCTCGACCGGCTGGAGCGGGAACTCCGACTTCACCTTCGGTGATTCCGCGCTCATGCCGAAGCTCCTGTGTCCGCCTGCCGCGTCGGCCGCTCGGTCGCGTAGGTGCCGAACACCACGTCCCAGAAGCGGGTGACGATGCCGAAGTTGTGCCGCGGCGTCTCGCCGTGGTGCCGCGCGTGCGCGTTCGGGGACATCCAGAAGATCAGCCGCGGCCGTTCGTGCGACAGCGTGTGAACCAGGGCCAGGAAGAAGACGTAGGTTATGCCGCCCAGCGCGAACGCCACGCCGGCGGGAGCGCCGTGCAGGAACCCGAACCAGCAGAACGGCACCATGCCCGGCAGGAAGTCGCGGAAGTCGCCCCACAGCGTGTCGGGCGCGTTGGCCTTGTGGTGCAGCCGGTGCCGGCGGGTGACGAACGTCCGGCTCGGCGCGTGCAGCACGAACCGGTGCAGCCCGTACTCGGCCAGCGTCCCGGTCGGGAACGCGAGCAGGAACGCGACGAGAACGGCAGACAGGTCGAGCGTGACCACGGGAACCTCCGCGCTGACTCCGCACCCGACCGTGGATTGACGGAACGTTCGGGTGGCCGGGGCAGAGTCTTCGATGCCCCGGTTGCCTGCGCCGCACCGGGGCGACGGGAGGGTTTGGGAACCCGCGGGGGGTTCCCAAT
>JAYUBA010000933.1:0-4939 GCA_043741075.1 Frigoriglobus sp. | reverse complement strand
GCTTTCTGGCCCTCTCCCGCAAGGGGAGAGGGCCAAGACACCGAGCAGGCGCATCGTTCCGCGCGGGCGTCGCGCCGCCACCTCAACCCTTCCCCAATCTCTTCAGCGCCTCCTTGGCGTCCCAGTACCGCGGGTGCTCCTCGTACGCGGTCACCGCGGTGTAGAACTTCGCGGCGCTCGACAGGTCGTTCTGCGCCTCGTAGCACTTCGCGATCTGGAACAGCGTGTCCGCACCGCTCTTGTGGTACTCCTTGTAGTCCACGTACGCCCGCAGCGCCAGGTCCGGCCGGTTCAACTCTTCAAGGTAGAGTTGGCCGAGGATCTTGGTCGCGTTGTACCACGCCTCCTCCTCGTCGTTGGACCCCTTTTGCCCCTCGCGCACGTCTTCGAGGAGCGACAGGCCGGCGTCGCGGTCGCCGCGGCGGAGCAGGCACCGCGCCTCGACCAGCCGCACGCGGTTGCTCGCCGGCTCGAGTACCTTGGCCAACCGCGTCAGGTGCGTCGCCCAGTCCAGCAGGTCGGCGTCCGCGTCCTTTGAGTTGAGAACCGACATCGCCTTCTTCACGCAGTATCCCACGTCGAACCACTTACCGAGGTTCTCCTTCGCCGCGGTCAGCCGCTCGATGGACACGGAGTAGTAGTACGTGTCGCGCTTCTTCGCGAGGTCCGGGTCGGTGCCGCTGTACGCGAGCGCGGCCTCGGTGTTCAGCACGGCGTTGAGGGCGTCGCGCATCTTGCCGTACAGTTCGGCGATCTTGCGGTAGGCTTCCAGCGCGGCCCCGCCGCCGCCGTCGAGGTACTCGCGGAGGTAGCCGATGGCGGCCTCGTAAAGCGGCTTCGCCTCCGCGTCCTTCAACGTGCGGGTGGCCGCGTCGCCCTGGGCATCGGCCGCGTCCGCTTCGGCTTTGATCGCGTCGCCCTCGGCCTCGGCCTGGGCCGCCAGCTTGCGGAGCGCGGCGTAGTAAATCTCCCGCTGGTCTTTCGCGAGGTTGCGCGGCCCGACGTGCTCGCCGGTGCGCTTGATCTGCTCCGTGTAGCCGCGCGCGGTCTTGTAGTCGCCGAGCTTCTCGCTCACGTCCGCGAGCTTCTTGAAGATGCCCGGCCCGCGCTCCGGCAGCCCGCGCCCGGCGATGCGGAGGTAGCCCGTCCCGCGGTCGCGCCGGTCCGGGTCGGTCTCGTCCACCAGTTGGTAGCCGAGTTGCTCGACGTACTCGTAGTTGAACTCCTTCGGCTCGCCGGCCGCCGCGACCGCGACGAATTCGCCCTCGGAGAGCTGGCTGTAGAGCATCGTGCGATACTCCTTCGCCTTCTCGTGGGCCGGGTCGGACGCGAGCTTCCGCTCGACGGCCGCGATCGCCTCCATCCGCCGGCCGGGCTTGTTCAGCTCGTGCCACCCCAACCGCTCGGTCAGCCCCTTGGGGCCGTCGAGCGCCAGGTACAGCGCGTCGAACAGGATGCCCCGGCGGAGGCCGGCGTGGTAGGCGGGCGTTTCGGGACTGAGCAGCCGCGACAGCGTTTCGGCCGCGGGGTCGTACTGCTTCGCGTGAATGAAGGAGATCGCGCGGAGGTAGTCGATCTTCGCGGAGTACACCGGCTTCTTCTGCTCGACGAGCGCGAGAAACTTTTCCGCCTCCTCGCTCGCCTGCGGCGTCGGCGGGGTCATGAGCAGCGCCGCGGCGCGGTCGAGGCACAGGCCGAAGTCGAGCGATTCCAGGAGTTCCGGGTCGTTGTTGAGCTTCGACAGTGTGAGGTTGTTGTGGAGGGTGAGCATCCCCTCGTTGGCGAGTTGGTTCTGCGGGTTCAGTTCCAGCGCGCGGCGGAAGAAACGGATGGCGAGGGCGAGCTTCCCCACGTTCATGTAACTGAACCCGCGCAGCACGTGCTTGAACACGCGGAGTCCGGGCAAGATGCGTGTCGCGTAGACGAAGTAGAGCGTGACCGGGATCATGAACGGGGCAGCCCCGCCGATGCCCGGCATCGCCGCCGCGAACCCGATCAGGTACAGCGCGACGCCCAGCGCCGCGCACAGCGTCATGATCTCCACTTCGGACTCTTCCGCCTCGCCGCTGAACGTGAGCAGGTAGAAGAACGGCAGGCCGAGCAGGATGTAGACGCCGAGGTTGAACCGCGTGTCCGCCGACGCGAAGAACGACACCATCTTCTCCGGGTCGTGCGGGTCCGGCACCTTGATCGCCAGGAGGTACTCGGACGCGAGGTACACCATCGCCGCGGCCACGCCCAGGCCGACGAGGAACCGGTGCTGGCCGTTCTCCATCTTCCGCATCTGGTACAGGCCCAGACCGAGCAGTGCGCCGCCGAGGACGCAGTACAGGAGCCAGTCGCCGACGGGCGGGGTGTGCTTGATGTCGTCCCACGTCAGCCCGAACGCCCTCGCCACCGGCTCCGACCACGGCTGCACCAGCGGGCTACCGGACAGCACGCCGAAGCCGAGGCCGAGCATCACGCCGGCGTAGATGAACAGCGGGCTTTCGAGCAGCACCAGGAGGGGGAACGCGCGCCAGTTGTTCCACGGCTTCATGCCGCGCGACATGAGCTTTGCGGTGCCGACGGTGACGCCGATCAGCAGGCCGGCACCGACCCAGCCGAGCACCCAGAGGATGTCCTTCCACGCGTCGGCGGAGTTGGCCGGAACCTGAAGGGCGAAGAAGACCCACAGCCCAAGGAACAAGCCCTTGAGCATGTACTCGTTGCGATGCCAGGGAGTCATGGCTGGCGCACCCGGAATGATGTGGAGCGTGGTCCCGCCGGGTCGCCGGAAGGTCGGCGCGGGACCGGAGACGTTTCCCCCCGCGCCGCGTGCCCCGGAAGGTCGGGTGCGGGCCGGGGCCGGAGGTAGGCGGACACCCACACGATACGGCGCGCGGCAAGTCCCTGCCAGGGTGGGAGTTCGCGCTCCAACTGCTTGACTCGCGCCGTGCGGCCGTTTAAGCTCGCCGCGGTGAATATCCCCCGCCCGGCCCGCGTCTCAACGGGCGGGGCGGTCGTGGTCCGCCCGCGGCGCGAGTGACGGTCACCCGCGCCGCCGCGGTCCGGTCGCGTGTCTCAAGGAGTGTTCGATGCTGCGGAAGTGGACGAAGCCGGCTCTGGCCGGCGTGTTGGGCTTGATGGCGGTCGTGCTGGCCGGAGGCACCGGCGGCGTGCGGGCCGAGGACAAGAAGGACGAGAAGGTGCCGACGGTCAAGGAGATCATGCAGAAGGGGCACAAGGGCACGGACGCGTACATCGGCAAGCTCAAGGCGGCGGCGAAGGCCGAGAAGTGGGACGACGCGAAGGAGATCGCCAAGTCGATCGCGTTCTTCGGCGAGAACCTGGGCAAGAACAAGCCGACCAAGGGCGACGAGAAGTCGTGGGAGACGCTGTCCAAGAAGTACGAGGCGAGCACCAAGGCCGCGCTGAAGGGCGCCGAGGACAAGGACGCCAAGGCCGTCGATAAGGCGCTGAACAGCATCAACTGCATGGAGTGCCACAAGGAGCACAGGCCGAAGTAGACCGTCGCGCGACCTGCGACACGCACGCCGCCCGGTGGGTTCACCGGGCGGTTCTCTTTTTCCGCGACGATGAAGTTCGGCACCGGGCGCGGGGAAATCGGTCAAATCGGAGGCCGTCTCCGCGTAAGATGGATGAGCTTTACCGATACGGCGTGCCCGAGTCGCGGAACCCGCAGGAGCAGTTCATGTTCGACCCGGTCGAAGGCGCCACCGGCGGCCCACCCGCGGCCGGGCGGAAGGCGCGCAAGAAGCCCGCCGCCCGCCGCCCGGCCGCCAAATTCCCCCCCGACAGCGGCACCGCACTCTTCCTCGGCTGGGACGGGACCGACCACAAGCCGGTCCTCGGCTTCAAGCCCGGCGCGTCCGGCGTGGCCGCGCTCACCCCGCTCACCTACGCCGGCGACGGCCACCTGATGACCATCGCCCCGACCGGTGCCGGGAAGGGCGTCGGGGCGATCATCCCCGCGCTGCTCACCTACCCCGGCTCGGTCATCGTCACCGACATCAAGGGCGAGAACTACCAGGTCACCGCCCGCCGCCGCCGCGAGATGGGACAGCGGGTGGTGGTGCTCGACCCGTTCGGCCTCGTCACCGCGAAGGACCGCGGCGATAAGATGAACCCGTTCGACCTGTTCAACGTGCCCGGCTCGGACCTGGAGTCGGACGCGGAGATGCTCGCCGCGCAACTCGCGGTGGGCCACGAGTTCAGCACGGACCGCTACTGGGAAGACACCGGCCGCGGACTGGTGTCCGGGCTGATCGCGGACGTGGCGACCAGTTCCCCACCGGACAAGCGGAACCTCTGCACGCTCCGCGAACTGCTCTACAACGACGACCTCGACTACACGCTCGCGGTGGCGCTGGACACGCGCAAGAAGACGATGTCGCCGCTGGCGCGGGACGAGTTCGTCGCGTACTTGGCGGCCCCGTCGGACAAGACGCGGCCGTGCATCCGCACCACGGCGACCACGTTCGTGAAGTGCCTCGGCAGCACGTGCGTGTCGCGCAGCCTGGAGAAGTCCACGTTCGAGTTGAACGACCTGCTGCACAACAAGCCGATGACGATCTACCTCGTGCTACCGCCGGAGAAGCTGCACAGTCACCGCTCGCTGTTGCGGCTGTGGGTGGTCACGCTGATGACGGTCGTGATGCGCCGCACGCGTCTGCCGAAGCAGCGGACGCTCTTCCTGTTGGACGAAGCCGCGCAACTCGGCTCGCTCGACCTGTTGCCGCAGGCGGTGTCGCTGCTCCGCGGCTACGGCTTACAACTGTGGACGTTCTGGCAGGACTTAAGCCAGATGATGCGTCTATACCCGAACAACTGGGAATCACTGGTGAACAACGCCGCGGTGTTGCAGGCGTTCGGGGTGCCGGGGCACGCGTCGCGGAACAGTTGGCGTGTGATCCTGGGCGACGACGCGCAGCTCGCG
>JAYUBA010000932.1:0-4945 GCA_043741075.1 Frigoriglobus sp. | reverse complement strand
GGGTCGTGGTCAAGGACGCGTTCGTTTCACGCGACCACATCCGCGTCGAGGAGGTGCCCGGCCGCAAGGTGAAGGTCACAAACCTGAGCACCAAGGCGGCCGTCACCGTGGACGGGCACGCGGTCCTCAACCCCGGCGTCGATTGCGACTACCTGCTCCCGGTGCGGCTCGCGGTCGGCGAGACGGTGGTGGACGTGGACTCCGGCGACGCCGAGCCGATGTCGGTGAACGCGCTGCGGACCATCGCCGCCCCCCGCACCGCCGCCGGCGGGAAGACCGTCGTCGCGCCCCCGCTCATCGAGCGCAACGAAGCGGCCAAGCCGGAAGAGATCGTCGAGTGGCTCGAAACGGTCGTCAGCGTGCAGAAGGCCGGCGACCGCGAGGCGTTCTACAAGCAGGCCGCCGACGCGCTGGTCGAGAAGATCGGGCTGGACACCGGCATCGTGCTGGTCAAGGAGGGCGACGCGTGGCGGGTGACGGCGCACGCGACCAAGGACGACCAGGCCCAGGGCCGCGCGTTCAGCCACGCGCTGCTGAACCAGGCGCTCGCGGGGAAGCGGACGTTCTACGTGGGGGCGGCCGGGGCCGGCGGCGGGGAGAGCCTCGTCGGCGTGCAGGGCGTCGTCGTGTCGCCGTTCTTCGACGGCAACGGGGACGTGGTCGGCGCGGTGTACGGGAGCCGCATGCAGCGGGCGCGGGGCCGCGAGATCGGCCCGCTCGAAGCCCAGGTGACGCAACTGCTCGCCACCGCGGTCGGGGCCGGGTTGCAGCGCCTCGACCGCGACGAGGAAGCGAACCGCCTGCGGGTCGCGAAGGAGGCGGCGGAGGAGGCCGACCGCACCAAGAGCAGGTTCCTGGCGATGGTGAGCCACGAACTCCGCACCCCACTCACCACCATCATCGGCTACTCCGAGATGCTGCTCGAACAGGCGGAAGCCGACAACCTGCCGCAGTACACCGCGGACCTGAATCAGGTTCACACCGCGGGCCAGCACCTCCTCATGCTCATCAACGACATCCTCGACTTCTCGAAGATCGAGGCGGGGAAGCTGGAGATCGCGTGCGACCCGTACGCCCCGGCGAGCCTGATCCGCGACCTGATGGTGTCGGTGGAGCCGCTGGTGAAGAAGAACAACAACAAGCTGGAAGTGGACTGCCCGGCGGACCTGGGGAAGGGCGTCGGCGACCCGACGCGGATCCGCCAGTGCGTGCTGAACCTCGTGGGCAACGCGTGCAAGTTCACGAAGGACGGGGTGGTGAAGGTGACCGCCCGGCGCGACGGCGACGTGCTGAAGGTGGCGGTATCGGACACCGGTATCGGGATGACACCGGAGCAGGTGGGTCGGCTATTCCAGGCGTTCACGCAGGTGGATTCGACGGCCGGGCGCAAGTACGGCGGCACCGGTTTGGGGCTGGCGATCAGTCAGAAGCTCTCGACCGCGATGGGGGGCAGCATCACCGTCGCGAGCGAGGCCGGGAAGGGGAGCACGTTCACCATGACCATCAAGGCGGTGCTGGGATGAACAGCCACTTTGCGCCTTTCAGATGACGCAAAAGGCTTTTCCTCGCACAGTTTGAGCGCTGTTGCGTAATGTCGCGCAGCGCGCTGTTCAGAAATCTCGACTTCATCTCCGTCACGAGACAGTGAATTACGAGTTGGTCGGTGGTCGCTGAGGCTCGGCCTCCCCTTCCTGACTCGCGCCGCCGGGAAAGAGCGCGGGCGGATATCCACGTTGCGAATAATCGACGTACGCACCTTGGTATCCGATGAGGCGCAGGATGATCTTGTTGATCAGGTTCTGAACCCGGGCGAACTTGGTAAGGCGGGTCTGGAGTTCCGCCTGCTCCTCTCGCGCCGGGGGCAACCGCCCGTGCGCGAGCGGCTGCCGGGTGTCGTTCCACGCTTGGTAGTCGTCGTTCGTCACGCCGAGGATGCCGCGGGTGATCCAATCGCGGAGTATGTCCTTCGGCCCGAGGTGGCGGAACATCCCCGGGATGCCGCTGAGCCGCTTCACGAACGACTCCGACAGACCAATGGGGTTCTCCTTCAGCTTGAGCCACCGGCCGAAGGTTTCAAGGTCATCATCCAGTCCCGTGACCGCTACCGGCCCCAGCGTCTCAGCAGCCACGCGTATCAGCCCCTCCAGGCAGATGCTGCCAATCGCGAGTTGGGTTTGGTACGCGTTGTCGGCCGTGTCCCAGCATAGGTAGAGGTACGCGGCGATCCGCTCACCCAACTCGGTTAGGAAGAAGTCGATGGCCGGGCCGAGGAGCCGCTCGACGTTCTGCATGTAGGTCCACTGCCAGCCTAGTGGCTGGTATAAGGAGTTCTTTGTGGGCTTGGGGTAACGGGTGTCGAGCCGCCGGATCGTCTTCCTACCAGAGACGTATTCGTGCCCCTGAATCGCGCAGCGCCGCCCGAGTAGAAAGCCAAACGCGCGTGCAATCGCGCCACTCACGGCGAACGCATCGTGCGGCGTCTGGTCGGAGTTGAAGACGACCTTTACCTCGAACCAATCGCCCGAGCGACGCTGCGCGGCGACTTGACCGATGCATGTCTCTGTCAGCATCCAGTCGAGGGTACCGGCGGTCCCACCGAAGTACTCGTTCTCGACTGTCGTTTGCGTGCCACGGGTCCAACCGCTGGGTGCCGGACCCATGAGGAAACGTAGCGTGTGCCCCCTATCGTGTTCGTCCTCGCGGGTGAGTGTGACGCCGGACACGGTCTGGTCCCAGACGACATCCGGAAGGTTGGAGTGGACGTGAGAGCCATTGCCTGTCGTCTGGTCCGTTGTGACGTCCCAGCCGTACTGGCTGCGCCCGGAGAAGGTCAAGAACGCTGAGCGCGGGATGAGCTGTCCAGGCGTGCCCGCGCGGCCGAAGGTCCGCCCCAGGATTGCGTCGGCGCCATCAGTGACCCCGTGCAGCCGAAGTCCTTCAGCCCGGCACCAGCTCAATCGCCCGCTGCCGCTCAGGTTGCACGCCCCGCAGCCCGATACATTGAGAGTGGTCAGGTTGATGTCGTGCGACCCACCGAACAGCGTGTCAATCCAGTCTTCAAACACGGTGCTCTCCTGTTAAGGCCGTGAAGTAAAGTTTGGATTGACACCCTTCGACGGTGAAAGGTTCGCGCGAATTCCGCGGAAAATAGTCGAGCATTGGCAATCGTCGGTCGCTTGTACTCATCAATCCCCCACGCGGACGCTACGTCCGGCCTGCACGCGGACGTTGTCCTCCACCTTTTGAGCTTTCGCGCCGTTCGCCGGCACCACCCACACCGCGTACGCCCCCGGCGGCACGCACATCTCGACGCGGTAATCCTTCGCCGCTTGAACGGCGACGTGCCCCTTCTCCCCCGGTCCGGGGTCGCGGGTGTCGGTCAGCACGATCCGGTCCGCGCGCGGAAAGTTGTCGCCGAACACCTCCACCACGCCCAGCACCTCGCCGAGCTTTAGTTCGTGCGTCTTGCCGGCTGCGACGGTGAGCTTGTCCAGCACCTTCACCACGATCCCGCCCTTCGGCTTCACCCACACCTCGAACGGCCCGTCGCCCGGCAGCGGCTTCACCTTGTCGAAGTTCGCGAGCGCGTCACCGACGACTTCCCGCTTGCCGTCCTTCGTCCCGTAAACGGTCACGCTCTCGACGGCCGGTAGCCCGCGCTGCGTGGACACCTTCAACAGGCGCTCGTCGTCGGCAGCGAACGCGGTCCCGGCGACCAGAAGCCCGAAGAGTGTCGCGGTCAGGGCGGAGGGGCGGCGCATGGCGGACTCCGGTCGGCGGTTTGCGGGGAGCGTCTGAAGAGTACGACGCGGCGGCCCGACGAAAGGATGAGACGAACGGGGAAACTCGTCGGTTTTCTGCTGTCGCCCGGTAGCGCACAACCGGTTCGTCGAAGCCGACGCGGCGGTCTTTCGAAGCCGACTGACCCGCCGACTGTGTCTTGTGGTGCGGGCGTCCCGCCTGCTCTTTTAGTTCGTGCAGGCCGGAGGCCCGCCCCACAAGGAAGGCAACTCGGCTCCGCCGGTAAGCTCTGCCGGTTGTGCCGGCGGCGCGAGACTTTCCCACGTCCCGGCGCACCACCGGCCTGCACGTCGCGCCCCCGTTCCTCCGAAACACGAGGTGTCGAAGCACGGTCATCCGCACGGAGGCGGAATTATGAAGCGGTTGTATCTGGCGGCGGTCGCGGGCCTGTGGTCGGTCGCGCCGCTCTCGGCGCAGGAGGGCGCACTGGCACCGACCGCGCCGGTCGTCCCGGCACCCGCGCTGCAGAACGGCAGCCTGCTCGCGCCGGCCGGCGGCACCGGCGGGTGGGGCGCGGGCGGCTCGCGGACGATGGCGCTCACGAAGTGGTCGCCGTTCCGCAACCCGGCGACCGCGAGCGCGAGCGACCCGGTCGCCCCGTCGGCCGCGGGCTACGGCCACCCGCTGCCGCCGCTCCCGGCCGGCATCGGCGACGGCCCCTGCGGCACGAGCGGGTGCGGGCACGCGGGCCGCGAGCGCGTGGGCTGGGACCGCGTGAAGGCGTGGCTGTGCTACCACCCGTCGAAGACCGAGTTGCCGAAGCTGCGGCCCACGCCGTACGTGACCCCGCTCCAGGGCATGTTCGGGTGTACGTCGGCGGCGGGCTGTGCCACCGGGTGCGCGTCCGGCCCGGCGGTGTCCGGTCAACCGCCGCCGCAGGGCCAGCCGATGCCGCAACCGGTGCCGCCGGGAACGGGGGCCGGGGCGGTGGCGATGCCCCCGCGCGGCCCGCAGGGCACCGCGCTCCAGCCGACGTGGCAGGGGCGCACGCCGCCCGCGCCCGGCCCGGTCGTGAACGCGTCCCTCAAGTACCCCGCGCCGAAGTGACCCGCGGTCAGCGGCCGTCGAAGTCGTAGGCACACTCCGTGTGTCGTTGCTCATCACCTGTGTGAAGCGACGGCACACGGAGTGTGCCTACTACTTT
>JAYUBA010000931.1:0-4957 GCA_043741075.1 Frigoriglobus sp. | reverse complement strand
TGCGCCGACTTGCCTGTAAAGCGATACGGCGCGAGTTGCTTCACGAGACGCCAGGGGCAACACCTCGCCCCGGCTTTGCGGGGAGAGGTCGCGGCGCTTCGCCGCGGGTGAGGGGCCGCGCCGCACAAGATGTCACGTCGCATTCCCGCGCACAACCGACAGCGCGACTGCTTCGAGCGGAAGACGGCGTTCACTCGACCGGCCCACCTGCCCGGCGCGGTGGACTGACCGGCAACCCCGGCTTCCCGGATTGACCCTCGGAGACTGCCCGTGAGTACCGCCGCCACTGCCCCGCCGACAATTCCCGCCGACCGCGCGCTCGCCGTCGCGCAAGCCGACGCGCTCGCCGCCTACCGCGACCTTACCCCCTACCGCATTCAAATGGTACTCGAGGCCGACGGCTGGCACGTGGACTTCGAGTTGAAAGACCCGCGGCTGAAAGGCGGCGGCCCGCACTACGTCATCGACGCGTCCACGGGCCAGATCACCGCCAAGCGCTACGAACAGTAGTCGCACCACTCATCCTTCCCGCTGCCGCGCGAACTGCACGTCCCACTCCGGCAGCTTCGCCTGCAACTCCGCCGCGGTCCCGGCGCGCAGCGTGACGTGGCCCACCTTCCGCCCCGGTCGCGACGACTTGCCGTACAGGTGCAGGTGCGCGTCCGGGTTCGACAGCACCTCGGCCGCCGCCGGCACGTTCCCGATGAAGTTGTACATCGCGGAGAAGCCGACCGCGTCCGCCCGCCCCAGCGGCAGCCCGCACACGGCGCGGGCGTGGTTCTCGAACTGACTCGTCAGCGCGCCCTCGATCGTCCAGTGCCCGGAGTTGTGGACCCGCGGGGCCATCTCGTTCGCCAGCAGCCGCGGGCCGTCCTGGAACCATTCCACGGCCAGCACCCCGACGTAATCGAGTTCCGTCAGCACGCGACTCGCGAACTCGGCGGCGCGCTCGGTCAACTCTTCGCCCAGGTCCGGGGCCGGGGCGACCGAGCGGTGCAGGATGCCGTCGAGGTGCGTGTTCTCGATCAGCGGATAGGTGACGATCCGCCCGTCGCGCCCGCGGACGGCGATGAGCGAAAGCTCGCGGTCGAACGGCACGAACCCTTCGAGGATGAGCGGGCGCCCGCCGAGCCGCTCCCACGCGGCGTCCGCCTCCGCTGGCGTGCGGATCACGGCTTGCCCCTTGCCGTCGTAGCCGAAGCGGCGCGTCTTCAGCACCGCGGGCAGCCCGATCTCCGCGACCGCGGCGCGGAAGTCGGCTTCGCTCTCGACCGCGGCGAACGGCGGCGTGGGGATGCCGAGCGACGCGAAGAACCGCTTCTCCGCGAGCCGCTCCTGCGACACCTCCAGCGCCCGCGGCGGCGGGAACACGGGCACGCGTTCCGCGAGCCACCGGGCCGACTCCACCGGCACGTTCTCGAACTCGAACGTCACCGCGTCGGAGGCTTTCGCCAGTTCGTAGAGCGCTTGGTAGTCGTCGAATTCGCCCGCGATGTGGCCGCACACCTGCGCGGCGGACGAGCCGGCCGACGGCTCCAGAACGGTAGACGACACGCCGAGCGGGTAGCCCGCCAGCGCGATCATCCGTCCGAGTTGCCCGCCGCCGAGGATGCCGAGTTTCATGACATGGAACGTGCAGGAGGAAGGATGAACCGGCCGCGGGCGGGAGGAAGCGTATCAGCTCCAGAGCTTCCACCACGGCTTCCGCGCGGTGCCGCCGGAGGTGTCGTCGAACGCGCGGGTGTCGTCGTTGTTCGCGAGCATGACCGGCGGGGAACAGCTCAGGTCCTCCGGCCGCGAGCCGTTGTTGAGCGCCTTGCTGATCGCCTGGTACTCCGAGCTGAAGTTCACGACCGCCGTCAGCGCGTCCTCGCCCATCCGGCCGATCTCGTCGGCCACCGCCAGCCCCTCGCGGTACACCGGTTCCTCGTCCAGGCGCTTCTGCCCGATGACGCGCCCCTGCGCCGTCTGGCGCACGTAGTGGTCCGCGAACCGGACCCCCATCCCGTTGAGCAACGCGCGGGCGACGGCGATCGGCAGGAACTCGACCACCTCGGCCGCGAGCGCGGCGGACAGCCCGGCCTTGGTCAGCCCGGCGCGCAGTTCGTCCGGACCGCCACCGGGGTGGGCGGCGAACACCGGCACCGCTCGAAGGATCGCCTCCCGGACGGTCATTGCGGCCTCGCGCGGCGCGGACGAACTCGTTCCCAACAGGATACCCGGCGGGCGCCCGCGGGAGAACGGCCGGCGCGAACTTCGCGCCGCGGTCACCCGCCGCGCGCGTCGCGCGGGTCCGGGTTGTCCAGTACGTCCAGCGTGCGGGCGGCGCGGAACGCCTTGAGCGCGTCGCGAATGCTCGACGTGCGGAGCCCCAGAATGGCCGCGGCGAGCAGCGCCGCGTTGATCGCACCGGCCTTGCCGATGGCGAGCGTGCCGACCGGAACCCCGGCGGGCATCTGGACGATGGACAGCAGCGAATCGACGCCGCGGAGTACGGCCGATTCGACCGGCACGCCGAGCACCGGGAGGACGGTCTTCGCGGCGCACATGCCGGGCAGGTGCGCCGCCCCGCCGGCCCCGGCGATGATGACCTCCAGTCCGCGCCCCTCGGCCCCCTCGGCGTAGTCGAACAGCAGGTCCGGCGTGCGGTGGGCCGACACGATCCGCACCTCGAACGGGATGTGTAGTTCGGTCAGCACCTCGGCCGCGTGCTGCATCGTGCCCCAGTCCGACCGCGACCCCATAATGACGCCCACCCGCGGCTTGAGCACCGTGGCGGAAGCGGCGTTCGGCGTCGGGCGCAGGTCGTCGGGCATGGCGGGGCGTCCGGGCGGGAGCGGGTGGCGAGTACCGGTGCCGTGATTGTATCACCCGTCCGACCGATGGGCAGGGCCGTTTAGTTCTCGGTTCTGGGAGAGCGGGTGGCCGGGGCCGCGGCTTTGCGATGCCCCGGCTTTCGAGGCTTATGGTGTCGCACCGGGGCATCGAAGACTCTGCCCCGGCCACCCAGACACGAGAACTAAACGGCCCTGACCGATGGGAAGCTTGGGGTTGCGTCCGCTCCGCGGGGCGGTATACGAGCGGCTTCCACTTATTCAGGCGGGCGACACATGCGCGGGATCATGCTCCGGGCGCTGCCGGTGTGTTTCGTGGCGTTCGCCACCGGCTGCCTCCTCTCGAACAACTCCATCAAGGTCACCGAGGTCGCGCCGCGCACGGCCACGCACGCGTACTGGCAGCGGGCGAACGCGGCGCTGGCTCAGAAGCCGACCGGGGGCGACATGAAGGCTCTCGTGCAACTGATCCGCGCGCAGACCGACGCGCTCCGTGAACTGTCGCCGGAGGACGTGGACCCGGCGCTGGTCGCGGCCGTGGACGAGGTGGTGAAGTGCGAGGAAGAGGTGCTCCGGCGGGCCGACATGGTGGGCGACGACCCGTCCGTACTGAAGACGAATCAGGCGATGGCACAGGTGTTCGCCGACGCCAACCGCAAGGCGGCGGACGCGAAGAAGCGGCTGAAGGCGCTGCGCGGCCCGCTCGACGAGCGCCACGGCGGCGGGTTCGCGCCCGCCGGCGGGTGAGCTACGACGCGGCGTCGGTGGGGACCAGTTGCTCGGCGTGGATCGTGCCCACGACGGGCAGCACCACCGGCTTGTCCGGCCGCTTCAGGTTGCCGGCCTCCCGGAGTTGGAGTTCCGACAGCCGGCGGTTGGCTTCGTCAAACAGTGGAGAATCGACCAGCGCTTTCTTCTCGTCCGGAGTCGAATACAGTTTGCTGAACAGCCCACCCGGTGTGAACAGGGCGTTGCTCAAGCGGATGGCGCTGGTTTCGGTAGCGAGCAACCGCCGGATCTCGGCCTCGGTTTGATCGCGGTCGGTCATGGCGGCTCCTATCTCAGGAAGCGGAACTCGACGCCCCGCTGAATTTCCAGGTAGATGGCCTCTTGGAGCGTCTTCGCTTTGAACGCCCGAAGAACCCCTTCCAGTTCGTCAATTCTACTCTCGTCTACGACAGCCATGTAAGCCGCACTGCGGTCGAGCGACTGGCTCCCGTCCGACATTCGGAACGCGCCCTCGAAGTAGCCGATGAGCGTCCAGCCGTCGAACAGGTCGAAGAGTCGCTTGCGAACCTCCTGCTGCTCGGCCGACAGGTCGCGCCCGTCGTTGTCGAGCAGCGGCAAGAAGAACGTCGCTTTCGCCAACATGGTTCGGTCTCCGGTCACCCGATGGGCTGCCAGGCGCGGCCGTCGTTGTCGAGGAGCGTGTCGCCGCCGGCCGGGCCGGACGAGCCGACCGCGTACTTCTCCGGCTGGGCCGGGGCGTGGTCCGCCGCCGCGATCAGCGGGTCCATGATCTCCCACGCGCGCTCGATCTCGTCCGCCCGCATGAACAGCGACGCGTCGCCCTGGATCGCGTCGAGCAGCAGCCGCTCGTACGCCTCCGGCAGCGCCTGGTCCTTGTACGCCTTCTTGTAGTCGAACGTGAGGTTGTGCGGCTTCAGCGACACCCCGTCCACGTCGGGCACCTTCGTCTGGAAGCTGAGCTGGATGGACTCGTTCGGCTGGATCACCATCTTGAGCCGGTTGCACTGGAGGATGTCGCCGGCCGGGAGCGGGAACATGAGCCGGGCCGGGCACTTGAACTGGATCATCACCTCGCTGTACCGCGCCCCCAGCCCCTTGCCGCTGCGCAGGTAGAACGGCACCCCGTGCCACCGGCGGTTGTCCAGTTCCAGCTTCACCGCCGCGTAGGTCGGCGTCCGCGTCCCCGGCTTGACGCCCTTCACGTTCAGGTAGCCGTCGTACTGGCCCAGCGCGAGCACCTTGGGGGCGTCCGCCTCCGGGCGCACGACGACCGTCGAGAGGATCTTCATCTTCTCGTTGCGGACGTTGTCCGCGGTGTACCGGTTGGGGTCCTCCATCGCGACCATCGTGAGCACCTGCAGGATGTGGTTCTG
>JAYUBA010000930.1:0-4961 GCA_043741075.1 Frigoriglobus sp. | reverse complement strand
CCCCCTGTGCTTGGAGACACAGGGGGCTTACGCCCCCCGCTCCGGGGCTTCACCCCTCGTAGCCGTTGGGGCGCGCCTGGTGCCACCGCCAGGCGGTTTCGATGATCGCCTTCAGGTTATCGTACTTGGGTGCCCAGCCGAGTTCGGCGCGAATCTTGTCCGCGCGCGCGACGAGCGCCGGCGGGTCGCCGGCGCGACGGGCGCCTTCCTTCACCGGCACCGTGCGGCCGGTCACCTCCTCCGCGGCGCGGATCACCTCCCGCACGCTGTACCCGCGACCGATGCCCACATTGTACGCGAGTTTCGCCCCCGGCGCGAGCTTGGACAGCGCCAGGACGTGCGCCGCGCCGAGGTCATCGACGTGGACGTAGTCGCGGACACAAGTGCCGTCGGGCGTCGGGTAGTCGGTGCCGAAGATTTCGACGTGCGGGCGCTTGCCGGTCGCGGCCTCAAGCACGATCGGGATGAGGTGTGTTTCCGGCGTGTGGTCCTCGCCGATGCTGCCGTCTTCCGCCGCGCCGGCCGCGTTGAAGTAGCGGAGCGCGCAAAAGCCGAAGGGATAAGCGGAGGCGTAGTCGGCGAGGGCGCGCTCGAACGCGAGTTTGGTGTTCCCGTAGGGGTTGACGGGGAGTTGCTTCGCGTCCTCGGCGATGGGCACCGCGTCGGGCACGCCGTAGGTGGCCGCGGTGCTGGAGAAGACGAACTTCTGCACCCCGTTGCGGCGGCACCGGTCGAGCAGTTGGAGCGGGTACAGCAGGTTGTTGGTGTAGTACCGCGCCGGGTTCGTGACCGATTCGCCCACCGACGTGGACGCGGCGAAGTGGACGACGGCTTCGATGCGGTTGACGAGCAGCAGGTTATCGAGGTGGTCGATGTCGCGCAGGTCGCCGACGACGAGCGTTTCGGCCGGCACCGCCGCGCGGTGGCCGAACTCCAGGTTGTCGTACACGGTCACGTCGTGCCCGCCGGCGAGCAGTTGCCGGACCGTGTGCGAGCCGATGTACCCGGCCCCGCCGGTGACGAGAATTCTCATGGGAAGGTAAGAGGTAAAAGGTAAATGGTTAGGAGCCTGGCACTGGGGCTTACGCCCACAGGCTACGAACAGCAGCCCTTCCAGGGCTAAAATCAGGACCGGCGTGTCTTCGCTTAGCCCCGGATGGGGCGGCTGTTCGTAGCCTGTGGGCGTAAGCCCCAGGTGCTGTCAATTCGTGATCCCCTTCGTGATCGTGAGGAACACGTCCTCGATGTCGATCTCCTCTTCCTTGTAGCTGTGCAGCTTGAACCGCTCCGCGATGAGGCGCTCGGGGATGAAGCTGCCGTCGTCGCGGCCGGCGCGGAGCGCGACGCGGACCACGCCCGCCTTCGGGTCGAGTTCCGCCGACGCGACCTCCTGGAACGTGGCGAGGCGCTTCGCGGCCTCGGCGTTGCGGTCGCCGACGGAGACGAGGAACACCCGCCCGCCGCGGAGCTTCCGCACCTGCGCTTCGGCCTCCTCGACGGTCCCGTTGAAGATCAGCTTGCCGCGCTCGATGATGCCGAGCTTGTTGCAGATTTCGGCCAACTCCGGGAGGATGTGCGACGACAGCATGATCGTCTTGTGCTCCTTGCGGAGCCGCTTGATGAGTTCGCGCATCTCGATGCGCGCGCGGGGGTCGAGGCCGCTGGCCGGTTCGTCGAGCAGCAGCACCTGCGGGTCGTGCAGCAGCACGCGGGCGAGGCCGAGCCGCTGCGTCATGCCGCGGCTGAGGCTGGTGACGAGCGCGTCCCGCTTGTACCCCAAGTCCACGTAGTCGAGAACCTGTTCCACCTTCTTCTTGCGGTCCGCGCCGTGGATGCGGTACGCGGCGGCGAAGAACTCCAGGTACTCGGACACCTTCATGTCGTCGTACACGCCGAACGAGTCCGGCATGTAGCCGATGGCGCGGCGGATCTCCTTCGACCCGGTGTAAATGGAGTGCCCGCACACGGTGGCCTCGCCCCAACTGGGGTTGAGGAGGGTGGCGAGCATCCGCATGGTGGTGGTTTTGCCGGACCCGTTCGGGCCGATGAACCCGTACACGTCGCCCGGTTCGAGCTTGAGCGACAGCCGGTCCACCGCGAACAGGTCGCCGTACTTCTTCGTCAGGTCGCGGCACTCGATCATGGCAGCCCTGTGTCTGTTTCTTCAGCCCGAAGGGCTGGGACAATCTCAGCCCAGGGCAACGCCCTGGGTGACTGGGTGACGTACGATGCGAAATGCGTCGAAGCCCCGACGGGCGGCGATGCCCGACGGGCGGCGCATTCGTCACGAAGCCCCGACGGGCGGCGCATTCGTCGCGAACCCAGGGCGTTGCCCTGGGCTGAGATTGTCCCACCCCTTCGGGGTGAAAACAATTCGTCACGCTCACCGCACCGGCAGGTAGAACCGCACCCACGTCTCCTGGCGGGCGGTGCCGGGGATCGCGCGGCGGTCGCCGGAACCGGGCAGGCCCTTCAGCCACAGCTTCGCCGCCGCGGTCGGGCCGGTGAGAACCTCTTCCGCCGGGCCGGTCGTCGGGACGGCGCGGCCCACGACAATCACCTCGTCGCGGTTGTCGGCCGAGAGCCGCCACGACTGATCGAGCCGCCGCAGCGACGCGTTCCGCGGCACCACGCCCTCCTCGTTCTTCAGCGCGCCCTCGTGGAACAGCACGCCCCACAGCGGCAGCGCGCCGGCGAACGCGGCCGGTTGCGCGGCCTTCTGCCCCGGCTTCTGGCCCGGCCGCTCCGCGTAAGACTGCACGCGGTTCAGCAGCGGTTCCAAGTTCCCCTTCGTCTGAAGCCACTGATTCGCCCCGATGCCCTGGTCGAGCACCAGCCGGACGGGTTCGCCGCGAACGATCACCTCGCCCGGCAGCGGGTACGCCTGCCCCGCGTAGAACGCGACGCAGTCCGTTAGCACCGGCACCGGCAGGCGGTGGGTAAAGGTTCCGATCACCTTCGACCGGTCGCCCGGCGGGTGGACGAGGGCCGACACCACGGCTCGTGGCGGTCTGTTAATTCCGCCCCTCAACCAATCATCTTCCAGCCCGCCCGACCAGTTCGCGGAGAACGCCTTCGTGGACCACACTTGGATTGGCACGCCTTCCAACCCGTCGGCGAGGTTCGTGTGATCGGCGTGAATCGCGTACTTGCGGCGGACAATGCCCGGCCGCCCGCCGCGCGGCGCGCCGAGCCAGTTCATCGTAGCCCCCTCGCTGCCCATTCCCCACTCGTCGCCAGCACTCACACCAACCGAGTACGTGTCGATTTTCGGACTGAACACGGTGAACCACGTCGTGCCGTAGATGCGGCCCGACTCCGGGTCGATGTCTAACACGTCCACCTTGTTCACCTTCAGCTCGTGGCCCTTCACCGCGTCGGCGGAGAAGTACGCGGCGGCGCTCACCGTCAGCACGATGATCGGGAACGTGACCCAGGTCAGTTCCAGCCGGCCCAAGACGCGCTTCAGGAAGTAATACTCGACCGGGCCGATAAGCAGGATGTACAGCACGATCAGCAGCGCGATCCACCCGAACGACACCACCGCGACGCCGTCGAACGTGTCGTTGTGCTGCCGGATCGCGACCGCGGCCTCGTCCTCGTCCTCGGTCAGCGCGCCGGCGGGCCGCGCCTTGCCGTCGCCGCCGCCCGACGCGCGGTTCGCGCCGCACTCGCGCAACACCCAGTCCCAGAAGTCGGCCCGCTGGGCGAACTCGGCGAACGGCGCGCGGTCCAGGTCGAACCCGATCACGGTGACGCGGCCCATCCCGAACGCGGCCTGCGCCGCGACCGGTTGCGGGTCGTCGGTCGCCCGCCCCGGCGGCGGGATCAGCACGCGGGCCGGCTTGCCCGTCTGGGGGGCGATGTTGGCGAGCGCGAACGGCGGGCCGCCGCGCGTGCCGAGCGCGCCGCTCACGATGCTCGTCTGCCCCCCGCTCCCGGCCGCCCAGTAGAGCGCGACCGCGTCCGCGGTGCGGGTCGGCGCGATGGGGTTGATCGCGAACGGCAGTAGCGGCGTGAGGTGCTTGAGTTGAGCGACGAGGGCCGCGTTCGAGCCGACGGAGACGACCACCCGCCCGCCGCGGCGCACCCACTCGAAGAGGGCTTCCCGCTTCCGACGGTCGGGCCACGCGTCCGACGTGAATAATTGCTTGAGGAACTCTGGGGTCGCCGTGCCGGTGTTGAGTAGCACGAGGTCCACGGCATCATAGCCGAACCACTGGTCGGGCAGTTGGGCGACGGTGCCGACGTGCGCGAGTTCGATGCGCCCGTTTCGCAGCGGGGCGGTTTCGGTGCCGCCGGCGGCGGGTTTGGGAAGCTCGAACCCGGCCGGGCTTCCGCCGACCGCGAGGACGACGTAAGCGAGTGCTTCCCGCGGCCGGACGCGCACGCGGAACGGTTCGGAGAGAGCCGCGCCCTTCGCGGTGCGCACGGTGACGGTGACTTCGCCCGAACTGCCGGCCGGGCGGACGTAGCCGAGTGCGCCGAGGTCGGGTGCGAACACCTTCGTTCCCGGCGCGAGGCCGGCGAGGTTGATGGGGACGGCGAGCGTGGTGCCGATTTCGTCCGCGTCCGGCGCTTCGATGAGCAGTTCGGCCGGGTCGGTCACGTCGCCGAGCACTTCGAGGTACACGTACACGGGTGCCCACGCGCCGAACTTGGCGCCGCCGTCGTCGCGGCCCGCGACCGGGAACCCGACGGCGACGCCGGTGATCTTCACCTTGTCCTTGGCGGGCGCGGGCGCGGCGAGCAGCAGGAGCGCGAACGCGGCCGTGAGGAAGCGCCGGTTGATGGCCGCTGTTGGCATGAAGGGGACTCGGCTGGTTCTTGGCCCTCTCCCCTTGCGGGAGAGGGTGGCGGCGCTTCGCCGACGGGTGAGGGGTGGTGCCTCGGATGGGCTAACGTTTTACCCCTCACCCGGCTCGCAATGCCTCGCCACCCTCTCCCGCAAGGGGAGAGGG
>JAYUBA010000929.1:0-4961 GCA_043741075.1 Frigoriglobus sp. | reverse complement strand
CTGCAGGGAGGGGGCTGGGGGGGGGGTTCTTCCATCACCAACCGCTTCACCCCGGCGTTCTCCCTCACCTCCACGCCATGCGCCGTCAGCCACGCGCGAAGTTCGTCGCCGTACAGGCGGCCGAGTGGCACCGTCGGCACGTGGACGGTGAACCCGTCGCGGTGGCGAATGAAGCCGTCGCGGAACACCTTCCGCGCGTACTTCAGCCCGACGCGGTCCACCGTCTCGTTCAGCGCGCTCGTCAGAACAATCCCCCAGAACCGCTCGATGGTACGGCGGTTCTGGCGGTGCGCTTCGAGCCACGGCAGCAGCGGCGGGTCGGCGTCTGCACGCGCCCAGAGCATTGCGGCCAGCCCGTAGGCGACGCGGAGCTTGTCGCCGGGCGTGAGGTAGTGCGCCCCGAACAGCGCGCGGCCGAGGTGGAACGGGGCCGGCCACGGGTCCGCCTTGAACACGCTCGTGCGGCCGTCCGGCGTGACGAAGTACAGCTTCGGCTGCGGCGCGAGCAGGTGAGCGACGCCGACCACGCGCAAGAAGTGCGTGAGGTTGGTGCAGCACCCCATGCTGACGTGCTGGCACGCGTCCACCATCTGCCCGGTGGTGGGGTCGGTGAACGAGCCGGCCCGGCCGCCGAGCCGCGCCCGCGACTCCAGCACCGTGACGCGGAACCCGCGGCCCGCCAAGCCTACGGCCGAAGCGAGGCCCGCAAGGCCGCCGCCGATCACAATGACGCTCGGCCCAGCGTCGCGACTGCCCAGAGCGGTGGTCAAAGCACGCCCCATTTCACCAGCCAACCGGAGGCGTACACCGCCGCCTTGCGCCACTTCGGCACGCGCACGCGACCGGTGAACACGTCGTACCCGCGGCGCTCGATCTCGTCCAGCAGTCGGCCGTACGCGCCGCACATGATGTGAAAAATCGCGCGGCCGTCGGGCGCGAGCAGCGGAACCAGCGCGGCGGCGCGGCGGTAGTAGGCGCGGGCGCGGGCCACCTGGAACCGCATCAGCTCGCGGAACGCGTCGGCGGACGCCGGGTCGCGCCACCGCTCCGGCGGGCAATCGAAGCGCGCGAGTTCGTCGGCCGGCAGGTACACGCGGTCGCGGGCGAGGTCTTCGCTCAGGTCGCGGAGGATGTTCGTGAGCTGGAACGCGATCCCGGCCGCTTCTGCCAAGTGGTCGGTATCCGCGGGCGTCGCGCCCGGCCGCGTGCCCCAGATGCGGACGCACGCCAGCCCGACCGCCGACGCGACCCGGTAACAGTACGGGTACAGGTCCGCGAAGGTCGCCATCCGCACCGGCCCGGCGTCGGTCTCCATGCCGTCGATGGCGTCGAACAGGAACCGCGGCGGGATCGCGTACCGGCGCACGGTCTCGACGAGCGCCGGGTGGATGGGGTGCGTGAACGCGCCCGCGAGCGCGGCCGTGAGGCCCGCCCGCCACGCCGCGAGCGCCCGCCGCGTTTCTTCCGGCGGCGCAGGCTCGTCCGCGATGTCGTCGGTCACACGCATATAGGCGTAGAGCGCGTCCATCGCGCGGCGGCGCGCCGGCGACAGCAGCCGGAAGGCGACGGGGAAGGAGCTATTCGCCGCGGTGGTGATCGCGTGACAGGCCGAGAAAGAGTGATGAGTGACGAGTGACGAGTGACGAGTAGAAAGCCAAGATGTCGAGGGCACCCCGGCGGCGCCCTCGACATCTTGCGTGTGGATCGTGGCTTCACTCATCACTCATCACTCTTGTCACTGGCCCAAGTTCACGCGGACTCGCTGTCCGACGCGGAGCGGGGGCTTGCCGGCCGGGGCCGGGTCGCTCACGTCGATCACCGCTTCGAGAACGCGGGTGTCGCTGCCGGGGAAGTTCTCCGCGTTGCCGCGCTTCAGCATGAAGACCGGGGGGATGCGGCGCACGACGCCGGTGTACGTGAGTTTGGCGTCGGTGTGGTCGGAAATGGTGACGGTCTTGCCCTGGATGTCGGGGCCGACGCGGTGGGCGAAGTCGGCCTCGACCTCGGCGCGCACGACCCGGGTGCCGGCCGGGATGAGCCACAGGGCCGGGGCGCGGGTGCCGACCCCGATCGTGCTGCCGGCGCCGATGGACACCTGCTCGATGGTGCCGGGCAGTTTCGCCCGCACGACGCACAGGTCCACCACCGCCTGGGCCTTCGCCAACTGGGCGTTCGCCTGCTCGACCGCCGCCTTGGCCTCGTCCACCTTGATCTCCGGATCGGCCGTCTTGAGCTGGTTGTTTTTCGCCTTCGCGATGCTCAGTTCGCTGGTCGCGGCGATCCATGCGGCGTTCGCCTGGTAGAGCGCCGATTCGCTCTTTTTCCGCTCCGCCCAGTCGGCCTCCGGGATCTTTTCGGTCCGGTAATACCTCTCCAGACTTGAGTTGGCGAGGCGGTAGCCCTCGGCCGTCACATCGACCTTCTGCTCGGCCCCCTTCACCATCAGTTCAGCCACCTTGAGGCTCTCGGCGTGCTGCGTGCGCCCCGTCTCCGCCTCCTTGACCTTCGTCTTCGCGTAATCCACAGCGGTGCCGGCGAGCTTCACGTCCGCCTTCTGGGTGGTGGCGTCGAACTCGTACAACTCCTTACCGGTCTGAACTTCGTCGCCGTCCTTGACGTGAACCTTGGTGACGGTGCCCGACTGGAGCACCGGGGGCAGGCCGTAGGCGACCGGCGGCGGGTCGGTGTCCACCAGCCCGAGCACGACCGGCCCGCCGACCACGCGCGGCGCGGGGGCGATGTCGGGCTTGGCGGACGCGCTGCCCCCCGCGCTGGTCAGTTGGCGGGCACCGATCAGGCTGCCGATGCCGAGCGCCAGCCCGACCGCGACGAGTACCGGCCGCGTCTTGCGAAGCCACGTCATGGGAATCCTCCAGTGTGAGTAGTCCTTTGAAGACCACCGAACACTTACTCCGAGGGAAGCGCCCGCCGTTCCAGGTGCCCGTCGTCCAGGTGGTAGTACACGTCCACGAACGGCAGGATGCGGTGGTCGTGGGACACGCACAGCACCGACGCGCCGCGCTGGTGGGCCGCGTCGCGGAGCAACTCGATCACCTTCTGCCCGTTCTCCCAGTCCAGCGCGCTGGTCGGCTCGTCGGCGAACATGAAGCTCGGGTTCTTCACCAGCGCCCGCCCGATGGCGACCCGCTGCTTCTCGCCCCCGGACAGTTGGGCCGGCTTCTTGTTCTTGTTCGGCGCCAGGCCGAGCTTGTCGAGCATGTCGTCGGCCCGCCGCCGGGCGTCGCCGCTGCCGGCACCCTCGCCCCATTTTAGCACGATCTCCAACTGCTGCCGCGCGGTGAGGGCCGGGAACAGGTTGTACCCCTGGAAGATGAACCCGGCGTGCGCCCGGCGGTACTGCTCGCGCTCCTTCGCGGTCATCGCCCACACGTCGCGCAGCACCCCGTCGTCGTCCGCGAGCACCTGCCCGGAGTCCGGTTCGAGCAGCCCCGACAGGATCGCCAGGAGCGTGGACTTCCCGCTGCCGGACGGCCCCATTAGAAGCACGATCTGGCCGGGGAACAGGTCGATGGACACTTCCTGGAGCGCCGCCCGCCGGGTCGCACCGTCCCCGAAGGTGCGAACCAGTTTCACACCCCGCAGGCTCGGGGTCGCGGTCGCTCCGGCCCAGGGCATTTCCATGTGTTTCGCGTTTCGTGTTTCGTTGATGTTTCGCGTCGTCGCCCGAAGCCGCGACCCCTTCGGGGTCACCGCTCGACCTCAACGAGGTACGAGGCTCTGGGCCTTACCTGAGCAAACTCATCGGCTCGATCTGGCGGACGCTCCGCAGGGCGGCGACGCCGGCGCCCAGCGCCATGCCGATGGTCACCACGGCGGTGCCCAGCAGCACCTCCCACCGCAGGTCCACGTCGGCACCGACCTGCCGGGCGCCGTACCGCAGCACCTGGCACGCCGGGTACGCCATGACGATGCCGGCGACGCCGACCCAGAACGACTGGGCCAGCACCATCACCGAGATGCGCCACCGCGGGATGCCCAGCGCCAGCAGGATGGCGAACTCGCGGGCGCTGGCGGTGGTCGCGGAGTACAGCGTTTGAGCGGTGATGACGGAGCCGACGAGGAGGCCGAGGAGGGCGGCGTAGCCGATGGCGATGCCGGCCTTGGTGCGGTACAGCCAGTACTTGCGGCTCTCGAAGGAGAACTCCTGGGCGGTGTACGCGCCCATGTCGGAGCCGTACTGCTCGCGCAGTTCGGCCGCCACCCGCTTGGCCCGCTCCGGGGACTCGCACCGAGCGAGCAGGTACGTCACGTGGTCGGCCGGGAGCAGCGGCCCGATCAGGTGCCGGGCGGTGTGCAGCGAGCAGAACACCCACGGGGCCGCGATGCTCCTCAGCCCGCGCACGGTGCCCACCACCTTCACCTCCTTGCCGTTGATCTTCGGCTTGCCGTCCGGGCCGTCGAGGCCGAGCCGGTGTACGTCCGACTCGTCCACGATGACGCTGTCGGGCATGGTGAGCGCGTCGAGCTGTTCGCGCGTGAGGACGACCGCGGCCCCGGCCGAGCCGGCGTCGGTGCTGCTGCCGAGCAGGAAGCAGATCTCCGTGCCCCCGACCGGCTTGGTGAAGCTGGCGAAGTTGCCGATGTACAGCTCGACGCTGGTCACCCCCGGCACCCCCGCGACGCGGGTGAGGTACGAGGTCGGGATCGGCTTGCCCAGGTCCACCGCCGACACCGCCGTGGACCCGATCCACAGGTCCGCGGTGGTGTTGTCGATCGGGATGGAGGTGATCTTGAACAGCCCCAGGAGCAGCCCGCACTGCAGCGCGATCAGTACGGCCGAGAACGTCACCGCCAGTACGCCGGACGCGTACCGCGAGCGCTCGTGCCAGAGGGTTTGGAGGGCGTAGGACATAGGCGGTCGTCGCAGGTCGTAAAGTCGCAGGTCGTAAAGTCGGAAGCCGTCTTCGTTCTTGACCTCCCCCCTTGAGGGGGAGGTCGGC
>JAYUBA010000928.1:0-4963 GCA_043741075.1 Frigoriglobus sp. | reverse complement strand
GCAATGCACCGGTGTGGAGCGGTGCCAGTGCCGAAAGGCTCAGGCGCAGCGCAACCACATCGGGTAGGCCCTGCGCGCGTTCCTGCGATTCGAGGCCCATTGCTTCGCCAAAGGGATCAGTTGGGTGGAAGCCAAGACCGCCATCATTCGGGACGCGGTTCGCGCCTACCTCGCGCGACCGCAAATCTGCTTCCCGAGACTCCAGACTGCGTAACACCTATTCCTATGCTATCAATAGAAAATGCCTATCGATTATCCCTACCGGCAGAGCCTCTTGGGGCGGATTCCGTCTTCACTCTTGCTCCCTTCTTTCTTCACTTCCCTGCCCCGTCAAATCGCGTAGGCGTTCGCTGGCGGGACGAACGCCCCTCCGGACGCACTTCCCCGCCCGTCCGCGATTCGCGGCCCGCCCTGAGCGAAATTTGGCGGTCGTTTCGAGAATTCTTGAGCGGGTGTACTACACCCGATGAGGCCGGTTATTGGGGGTCAGTACGGGTTTCTGTGCAGCAATGTGAAGGTGATGGAAGCCCTAGAAAGCAAGGCGCGCGCTGCGATTTATGGGGCTTCCGAAGTGGTGCCCGAGATGATTAACACCGCTGCTCTACCACTGAGCTACGCGAGCGCACGCCCGGAAGACGTTAACGTAGGGAGCCGGTCCCGTCCGTTCAAGACGAACCGGCACCCCCGCGCCGCGTTCCGGCCGCGGGTACGTATCGCAGACGCCGCGCCCGGTGGGAAGGTTCGCTCCGGACGAGATCGTGCCCTCACCGGTACAGCCGCTGCACCTGTTTCCCCACGTCGTCGCCCCACTTGTAGATCATCGGCGGGGCGCCGTCCGGCTCCGCGCCGGGCGAGCGCTGCTGGCCGACCAGCGTGTACGCCGGGCGCCCGTCGAGGGTCGCGTCGCCGTCCGGGTTGAGGAGCAACAGGTACTCGCCCGGTCCGGTGTAGCCGGCGCACGCGGGCAGGTTCGTCACGCCGATCTTGGTCCCGGCCGCCGGGCCGTTCGCGTGAAGGTTCTCGACCACCTCCACCACGAACGCCGGCTTGTCGGCCTGCCCCTTCAGCGGCGTGACGACCTGGCCGTTCGGCGTGTGGCGAAGGAGCAGCGACTCGCGATCCGGTTCGGCCGCCTCCAGCTTCGCGCGGACCGGAACGCCCGCCGCCGCGGCCTGCGCGCGCGACACGACCGGCTCGCGGCTCTTGGTCAGCGCCGTGTAGCCGAGCCAACCGAGCCAGCCGATGAACAGCGCCGCCGCGACCGCCAGGACTACTTTTCCGCCGACCGAGTGGCGCGCGGCGACGGGAACGGGGTTCGGGGCTGGAGCCGCGGTCGTATTCGTGTTCGGCGCGGGTGCCGGCGGCGTGTCACTCATCGGTCACCCCGCTTAGCGGTGTCGCCGAGCGTCAGCGCGAACCCGTCGGCCAGCGCCTGGTGCAGGTCGAACAGGTCGCGGAAGTCGTCCGGGTCGTCGCGGTCCGACTTGCTCAGGCGCTGCACCTTGATGAGCTTGAACACGAGTTCGCCGACGTGGCCGGTGGTCCGCACGCCCCACTGCTTGAACACGACCGGGGCCATCATGCCGAACTCGCGGATCGCGAGTTCGCACGTGCCGCGGAGCAACTCCGCGCCGCTCACGTGGTGGTCCGCGTCCGCGTCGTCGTCCTCGCGCCCCGCGTCGCGGCCGGGCCGGTCCTGGGTGAAGGTCACCGCGTCGCACACGAACTCGTACGCTTCGTAAGCGAACCGCGAGTCCTCGCGGCACAGCTCGAGTATCTTCGGGTCCACAATAACTCCTGTGATCGGCGCGCGGCCGGCGGAAGTATCCTGCTGGTTTACAGCCGCGTCAGCACTTCATCAACCGAAACCGGGAGGCGGCGGCCGTCCTCGAACTCGACGAGTACCCGGCGGGCGAGGATCTCGTGCGCCAGCACCCGCCCCTGCCCCTTCGCGGTGACGACCCGCGAGCCGATCGGCGGCAGCTCGCGCTGGAACTCCTCGTACACGTCCTGCTCGAACCGCAGGCAACACTTGAGCCGCCCGCACCGGCCGGAGATCTTGTTCGGGTCGAGCGTGGACTTCTGCAACTTCGCCATCCGCATCGAAACCGGCGGCATCACCACCATGTGCGTGTTGCAGCACACCGGCTTGCCGCAGTCGCCGTAGTCGGCGAGCAACTTCGCCTCGTCGCGGACGCCGATCTGGCGCAGTTCGATGCGCGTGTGGAACTCGCGGGCCATGCTCTTGACGAGTTCGCGGAAATCGACGCGCCCCTCGGAGAGGAAATAGAAGATCAGCCGCTCGCCGCCGAAGAGGAACTCCACGTCCACGACCTGCATCGCGATCTTGTGCTGGGCGACGAGCCTCGTGCCGGCGTCGTACTGCTGCTTCTGCTGCTCGCGCACGCGGGCGATCTTCTCGCGATCCTCCGTAGTCGCGACGCGAACGATCTCGCCGCGGGTGGGTTCGGGAATCGCCGTGACCGCTTGCGGCGTGGACGGGCACAGCACGTCGCCGCTCTCCAGCCCGCGCTCGGTGCGCAGGATCACCACGTCGCCGCGGCACACGGCCGCGGCCGGCGGGGGCGTGAACTCGCCGAGGTACCGCATCGACCCGTGCCGCACGAGGAACGCGACGTTCGGCACCGGGATGTGGTTGGTCGCGGTCATGAGGGTATCATCGCGGTGCGGGGGCGAAGTTGCAACGCGATCGTACCTGAGCGGCGAATAACTCTACCGGCCGCCCCCGTTCGCCGACCGCCACACGATGAGATCGACGTTCGCGAAACCGCGGTGTCGTCCTGAGGTGACTGGGTACTCAATCGCAGCCGTGGCGTGCGGACCGAGTTGAGCCAGTGCGTGGAAAACGTTGTGGGTCGATGAACGATTATCACGCGGGCAACGGAATTGAAGGAGGATTCCCGGCCCCGGCCGCCGATCGCCCCCAGCGGCACCGATCGTGCTACTGCACCGACTCGCCTTAATGAGCCGTGAGGGCCAGCGGCGGAAGATCGAACTGTGATGGCTTTCGATGAATCCGCTGGGCCGAGTCATGCGAACGGTACGCTCGAAGCCGCGGTTGCGGCTTATCATCCACGCCCGGTGTGGGCGTGATTCTTTTTCGCCCGTTCTCGTCGAGGTAGTCCAGGTATGAGTTCCAAGAACAAAACGCAGGGCAACGCGGCCGGGGGCGACCGGCGGGGGTTCCTCCGCGGTTCGGCGCTCGTCACCATGATGGGCCTCCCGGCCGCGGCCGTGGTGACCTCAGGGTCTCAGGTCCACGCGGGGGATGACAAGGGGGAAGACAAGGAGGATCTGCGCGACCAGTTCGAGTCGATCCGGGAACACGAGAACGCCCACGTCGCGGCGCTCGAGGATGCCCTCCGCGCGAAAGCCCGGCGGAAGCCGGTGTTCCAGAACCTGGAGCAGGCGTCATTCAAGCAGTTCCTTCAGGTGTCCCAGGCCCTGGAGAACGTCGGCGTCGGGGCGTATCTGGGCGCGGCCCCGGCGATCAAGTCCCGTGCGTACCTCGCCGCCGCGGGTTCGATCGCGTTCATCGAGGCCCGGCACGCCGGGTTCCTGAATTACATCCTCGGCTCGCCCATCACGGCCGGCATCAAGGACCTCACCGAGGATCGGGACTTCGAGTACCCGCTGACCGCGGCGGAGGTCCGGCAGCAGGCCGGCCCGTTCATCAAGAACCTCAACGGCGGGCCACCGATCGGCTACTCCGCCAACCCCGCCGACTTCGGCGAGGCGAACGACATCGCGATCCTCAACTTCGCGCTGGCTCTGGAGTACCTGGAGGCCGATTTCTACAACATCAACGTTCCGAAGTTCTACAAGCCCAAGCGCCGCTAATCCCGTGCGGGGCGGTCCTCACCGCCCACACCGATTCTACGGGCGAGTCCCGACCCGCCGGTTGCCCCATCAGGGTGGCAGCCGGCGGGTTTCGTTGTCACCGGCACGAATATCCCCCTTCTACGTGTGCAACTCGACAACGTCCTTGTCGTGCAGAACGTGGTCGCGGCCGACGGTCTGACCGTCGTGAACGGCGGTGCCCCACACGCGGGCCGACTTCACCGTGTCTTCGAGGTCGCGGTGAACCTTGCCCGCCAGTTCCGCCACCGTGCTACCGATCGGCGGCGTGAACGGGCTGGTCATGTCCGCCGGCTTGCCCGGTTGCTTCGTGTAAATTCGCATCGCGCCGAGCACGTCGTAGAGGGCCTTCCGCAGTTCCTCCAGACCGTCGCCGCGTTCGGCCGAGATGACGTGAAACGGGTAGCGCGTGCCGAACTCCTCGCGGGCGATCTCCAGCCGGATGTCGGCCGCGTCGTCGTCGCCCTTGTTCGCGACCAGCAGCGTCGGGACCGCGTAGACGGTCGGATCGTCCGTCGGCGGCGCGCCGGGCGGCACCAGTTCGCGGCGCGCGAGCTTCAGTCGGTCGATGACGGCCCGCGTCGCGGCCGGGCCGTCGTCGTCCGCGAGGTCGAGGAACAGCACCGCGGCGTCCGCGGCGCGGGTGATGTCGGTGACGAAGTTCTCGTAGTTGTCCGCGGTGATCGGCGGCAGGTCGATCAGTTGAACGCGGATGTCCTCGTAGTCCATCATCCCCGGCACCGGCTCGCGGGTGGTGAACGGGTACGGCGCGACGGCCGGCGTCGCCTTCGTGAGCTTCGCGATGAGGAGCGACTTCCCCGCGTTCGGCGGGCCGACGAACGCCACCTGCCCGGCGCCCTGTCGCGGGAACTTGAACGTGCCCGGAGCCGCCTTCTTCGGGCCGGATTTGGCCTGCTCGATCTGGTCCGTCAGCTCGGAAATCTTCGTCTTGAGTTCGGCCTGAACCTTCTCGCTCGCCTTGTGCTTGGGCAGCAGCACCCACATCTCTTTGAGCGCGACGAGCTTGTCTTCGGGCGTCTGCGCCTTCTTGTAGCGGGCGTCGGCGTCGTGGTAGTGCGGCGGC
>JAYUBA010000927.1:0-4972 GCA_043741075.1 Frigoriglobus sp. | reverse complement strand
GCCGGGGTCGGGGGGGCGGCCGGCGGCGGAGTTCGGTCGGGGGGCGGGACTTCGCGGTACGCGACCGGGACCACGGCGGGTTGGGGGCGGGGGGCCGGCGCACCGGCGGGCCGAACCGGACCGGGTCCGGGGGACGGGGCTAACAGGGGCGGCCCCGGCGACCCGGACGGGGCGGCGCACCCGCACGCGGCCACGCAGGCGGCAGCGGCGAGGGTCGCGATTCGGAACGGGGACACGGGCATGAAGACCGACTCCGCGGAAACGGATGTCGGTTAAATCGGGAAAACCGGAACGATCGATCCAGGAAAACTGCGCCGGCGGGCGGTTTCGTGTGAAATGGGGTGAAGTGCGGTACGGGGTCGAAACCGGACCCGCCCATGCTGTACGAGCGGGGCGGTTGCAGCGTGAGGGCCGGGCCGATAAAACGAACGCCGCAGATTCTGCGCGGGGTGCAAACTTTACGCTTACCGACACCGTGCTGGAGCGGGCGAACCGCGTGCCCGACTTCATGGAGTTCGGAGAATCGCTGGCCCGCGACGCCCTGGTGCGCGAGGAGAGTTGCGGCGGGCACTTCCGGGTCGAGTGCCAGACGCCGGACGGCGAGGCGAAGCGCGACGACACGAGCTTCTGCCACGTGGCGGCGTGGGAGTACGCCGGCCCGGACCGGACGCCGATCCGCCACGAGGAACCGCTCACCTTCGAGACGGTGAAGCTCGTCGAGCGGAGCTATAAGTAGCTCCGAAACGCGTCACGGGTGGAACCGGACGAACAGTCGCGGGATCAGTTTGGGCACGACCTTTTCCTCGATGAACTGCTCGGCGTTCCGCCAGGTGTCCACGCGGCCTTCAAGTGAGGTTTTGTCATCGTGAAGCGCCGGCGGCACCTTACCTCCCGGTCGGCGCTGGATCTCGAGTTGGGTACAGAAGTCCAAGTCCCGGAAGCGGTGACAACTGATCTCAACGAAATCTCCCACTCGCAGGTCGCTGACTTGGTGTTCGCCGCACCGAGGGGTTTTCGGACCGGGGCGGTCGAAGAACAGGCAGTCGTTGAAGACGAACTCGCGGGGCGGTTGGGTGTTGTCCTGGACGTAGACCCACTCGCGCGTGGTCCCGTCCGGGAGGGGTTTGATGATGAAGATCTTCAGCCCGCGCTCGGGCTTGATCGTCAGCCCCTTCTCCGTGATGCCCACGACACGGCCGCAGTAGGCACAGGGAACCCAGTCGGGGCCGACCGGTTCCGGCTGGGGTCGCGGAATGGGCGCGGGGCGGGGCGTGTCGGAGCCGGATGCGGTGAGCGAAAGCCCTACCAGCACGACCACAGTAAGAACTCGCATTTGCAATTCCTTCGCTTACGAATGAATCCCTGGTTGTCGGGACTTCACTTATTCACTTTGAAGCCCGTCGTCACTCCGTCAGCGTTCACGACAGGGAGGAGTATCCAACCCTGAATGATGCGGGGAGTGCCACCGACGACCTTGGTCGCCTGGATGACATCCCACGTGCCACTCGCCTGTTGACCTGCTGGGAGGAACTGGGGCACCGGCCCGATCGTCGGCTTGGACGCCATCGTGGCGTCCACAGTCAGAGTGCCGATGATGATCCATCTGTTAGAAATATTCGCAGGGTCGCCTGCGCGGCAGTTCAGACCGGGGTAGTATTGTCACCCAGACCAGCTCACATCGCCGATGACTTTGAAATCACCCCAGGCAACCGTACCATTCGCAGTCAGAGTCGGTGTCAGGAACGAGATGACACCGTCGGTCATCGTGTAAGTACCCTTGATCGTGGCGATCTGGACTTGGTCGCCGAGGTCCGAATTTCCGATCAGCCAGACGGTCCCGCCGTTGATCGCGACGCCCTTCGTGGTGCTGGCGTCGAGTACACAGCCGTTCATAATCTCGAGTTGGGCAGAATTGCTGTTGCCCGAGTTCTGGCCGTAGGCCACAGCAGCGAATCCACCACCTGTCATGTTCATCGTGACTTGGCCTCTTAGATAGAACCTCCCGCCGTTGTTGCCCACTTGGAGGCCCAACTCGCCTGTTCCGCTCCCCACATACCCCCAGAATGCGCCCGCCTCGATGGTGAGCTTCTTGTTCACGTTATCGACACCCTTCACCGCACCGTCCGATCCCTCTTGAACGGGAAGTTGGACCTTGGCATCAGCCCGGACGAAGATCGCGTCCTCGTTCGTGCCGTTCAGAAGGAGTGTGCCCGCTCCCGTGATGGTGGTGACCTGGATGCCGCCGAGGCTGGCGAAGACCAGTGTGCTACCGCTCGTGAGGGTGTTGCCGGTGCCGGGAAGTGTGATCGTGCCGCCACCTTTGATGTTCACGTAGGCGTTGCTTGGCGTGTTGTTCAGCACACCGCCGGTCCACGTGAAGGTGCCGGTGACGGTGATGTCGTTTCCGGATGGGGTGGAGGGCTGAGCAATGGCCCCCGTCGGACCGGCGGTCAGGTTGAACGTGCCGACCCCGAGCGGGGCGACCACGGTCACCGTGCCCGAGTACCCGTTGATCAGGTTGAGCGAGTTCAGCCCGGACACGCCCGAGCCCGGCGATGCCCCGCCCTCGCCCTCGCCCTCGATCGGCGGTGCGGAACATGTTTGCATTTCGATGGTGGATTGAGGTGCCATCGAACTCAACGTTCCTCATAATAATCGCCGACCGAGCGGTCGCAAGCGACGTTATCGGACGCCGATTCGGTTTTTACCAGAACCACGCGCGAATTCATACCTGGATCGCAATTCTACACCGGGGCGCGAAGTCAACGCCCTACAGCCGCCCGCTCACCGGCTCTACCGCGAAGGTGAACGCGTCGCACGATACCACCCCCGGTAGCGGCAGGATCGCGCGGTCGGTGCAGGGGCGGTCGTCGATCGTGAACCGCGGGTAGTTGAGCCGCTGGATGATGCGGGTGCCCACCACGCCGTCGATGCCGCGTACCCCGGCGAGAATCTTCTCCGCCACCTTCCGCGCCTTCGCGAGGTTTTGCCGCTCTCGTAGCGGCCCCGGATCGGATTCCCCAATTGCGAAGCAGAAGTACCCGCTACGAGGAACCCCGAACGCGCGCTAACCGGCCCGCAACCGCTCGCCCAACCGCTTCAGCCCTTCCTCGACCGACACCTTCGGGGCATAGCCCAGGTCGCGGCGGGCGGCACTGATGTCGTACCAGTGCGAAGTCGAAAGTTGGCTCGCGACGAACCGCGTCATCGGCGGCTCGCCCGGCAGCGGGAGCAGCCAGTACAGCACCTCCATCACCCGGCCCGCGAGCCGCGCCTTCCACGCGGAAATGGTCTTCGTCACCGGCGGCGCGCCGGCTTCCGCCAGCACGCGGGCGATGAACGGCCACAGTTCCACCGGCTCGCCGTTCGAGAGGAAGTACGCCTTCCCCGCGGGCGGCGTGCCGATGTCGAGCCGGTCGGCCGCGTCGAGGTGCGCCTGCGCCGCGTTGTCGATGTAGGTGACATCGACCGTGATCGTCTTCGTGCCGATGCGCTTGAGCTTGCCGGCCTTCGCCACGGCGATGATCCGCGGGATGAGGTGCGGGTCGCCCGGCCCGAAGATCAGGTGCGGGCGGAGCGACACCGTGGCGAGGTCCGGGCCGTTCGCGGCCAGCACCGCCTTCTCGGCCTTCGCCTTCGTCTCGGAGTAGTACGCCTCGAAGTGCTTGGGATACGGCAGCGACTCGTCCGCGCCTTCCACGTCCTTACCCGCGTGGACGACGCTCGGCGTCGAGGTGTACACCAGCCGCCGGACGCCGTGCTTCTTGCACGCGGCGATGACGTTCTGCGTGCCGGTCACGTTCGTGTCGAAGAACGCAGAGTACCGGCCCCACACGCCGGCCTTCGCGGCGACGTGGAACACGACATCGCACCCGGTCACGGCCCGCTCGACATCGGCGAGGTTCGCGAGGTCGCCGAGGCTTTGCTCCACGCCAAGCTCGTCGAGCCACGGGTAGCGGGAGCGGGTGAACGAGCAGACGGAGTCGCCCCGCTGGCGGAGCAGTCGCGTGACCGCCCCGCCGAGGAACCCGCCGCCGCCGGTCACCACCGCCTTCACGCGTTCGCCTCCGGGTTCCACTTCCGACCCAGCTTCTTTTCCGCCCACACCGCCAACTTCTCGCGAAAGATCTTCGAGTTGTGCCGCACATCCACCGGGAAGTCCCATTTCAAAAGGAACGTATCGATCATACGAGTATGGTGGTGCTGTAGAGCTACCTCGCGAAGTCGCTCCTTGGCTGATCTCCAACTCCAAACGGGCTTTCTTCCCGGAGTATTGGGAAATTCGACGCAGAGTACTGGGTAGGTGACTCCATTTCGGGCAACACCAACAAGCGCCGTCCGGCCAGCGTAAGGGAGAACGGTGTCGTAGATCGGTTCCCCACTATCAGCAAACGTCGTCACGCCGTAAGGAACAACTGTGTTGAAGATCGGTTCCACCATGTCGGTGAACAGCGTGCCGTGCGGGGTGACGACGCGGTGCGACTTCCGGCCGCAGAACCACAGCCGCCCGCGGTCGTCAAGATACCCGACGTCGCCCATGCGGTGCAGTACGTCGCCGGTGATTGGGTCGCGAATCTTGGCGAGTTTGGTGGCGTCGGGCCGGTTGTAGTACGTCCGCGTCACGACCGGCCCGCGGACGACGAACTCGCCGACCTCGCCCGGCGCCGCGAGCAGCGAATCGTCCCACTCCGCGATGGCCTCGTCCGAGATGCGGATGACGCGCACCTCCATCCCCGCGACCGGCCGCCCGACGCACACGCCCCTGCCCTGCTCCGTGAGTTGCCGCGTTTCGGTTAGAATCTCGCGGCTGCCGATGTTGGCGACGGGCAGCGCTTCCGTTGCGCCATAGGGTGTGAACACTTCCACACCGTCGGGGAGTAGCTTTACGAAGCGTTCGAGGGAGGAGGCGGAGGCGGGCGCACCGGCCGAGATGACGCGCTTCAGTGTGGCGAGCGGCGCGGCTTTGTCTTGG
>JAYUBA010000926.1:0-4974 GCA_043741075.1 Frigoriglobus sp. | reverse complement strand
TTGCGGCGGTCGATCTCGGCCGTCGCGAGGCTCCACCGCTCGGGCGCGCGGACGAGATCGACGTCCACCCCGAGGTTCCGGTAGGAGAGGAACTTCTCCCGGGTCCGGCCGCCCACGAACCCCTGGAGGGAGAAGCCGACCGCGCAGTGTTCGCGCTGCTTGCGCTCCGCGGTGGCCGGGTCGAACGTCGCCACGGACAGTGCCTTCGCCGGGTCTTTCGCGGCGGTATCGTCGTAATACTGGATCCAGCAGAGGGGCTGCCAGCGGAGGAACTTTTCCGGTGTGGGCTGCGGGGTCGTTTCGCGGAGCGTGGCGAGCAGGGACGTCATGAGGGAAAGGGGGAAATGAATAGTAAAATAGATGTGGGAATCACTTGTCTCGCGTGATGCACTGGCACTTGAGGCGATGGTAGGTCGCGAACAATTCCCAGGGCACGACCGGCGTCACCGCCCCGCCCCAGTAGAGGCGCAGGAGGCGATGGAGCCGTGCGTCGGCCGCGAGGCGGAACTCCACTCGTTTGGGTCCGAGTCGCCGGAGCCCGTGCAGCACGCTACCGCGGTGAACGAGGAAGCTTGTCAGGTAGATGTCGGTCGTCGCGTGTTCGGCGTGCGGCATACGGTTCGGGGGGAGGAGATGCCGAGCATGACCCGCAAACCCGGCCGTGCCACTCCCACGGTTCTCCCGCACCTCTCACGCTTCTCCCCAACCCCGCAGCCGGTAGCCATCTCCCTTGTTGGTCGTCACAAGCAGCCGGTCGATCCCGGCGATGTGCCTCGCCTTGATGCGGTTCTTGAGCTTCTGGCAGAAAGTCGCCTCTGCGGTCGCATCGCGGCCCCCGGACTGCCACAGGACCGCCCGCTTGAGGTCGGCGTACGGCACGAAGTGATCGAGGTCGGCCCCCAGCCGCGCCAGGAGGAAGAACTCCGCGCTCCCCACCGGCACCTCGCCGAGGCAGGCGTCCCCGACCCAGATCGCTCCGCTGTGCGGTTCAAACCGAACTACACCGCGCGGCAGCAGAAGCGGTTGCAGATCGGCCACGGAAAGCGGCTCGGGGCCGCGGAGCAATTCGAGCAACGAGAGCGACCGGACCAGGGGTGTTCCGCCCGCAGACGGCGGGATGAGGCCGAAGAGGATGATGACGTTTCGGTAGGCGCGGAGCCGGGCGTCCGCTCCCTCGGAGATCAGTCCCGGACGCCGGTAGAAGCACTCCCGGTGTCCGTCCTCCCCCGCGTGCGTTCCCAGTTGCCACAGTGTCGAATCGAGCAGCCGGGGCTCGCCACGAAGGCCGAGAGCCGACCCCAGCCAGCGGAAAAACCTCTCACGGCGGACCGGCCACCGGAAGAGCCAGTGCGGTTCGATGGTGCTCCGGCACCGATTGCACAGGAACCGCAGCCCGAGCCGGTACGGCACGCCCTCGCCGCAGTGCGGGCAGCCGGGGGACCGACTCTCGCACGGCTCCGTATCGACGAACCCGAGGCGCTGCCCCTCCCGCAGGATCGCCGCGTGCGGGCCGTCGAGGTCGTCCACGCTCACGCACGGCTCGTCGCCGTGGTCGAGCAGGTGCAGCAGGAATGTAACGCTCCTACTCATGGGTGAGGCCCCAACCCCTGAAGCACGCGCCGAGCCGGTACGCGAGGAGGCTATCGGGAAAACCGCAGCGATCCGGCCAGAGGCGGACGAGGTGATCATTTCCCTCACCATCAGTCGGCAGCCGGACCTGGAGTTCGGCGTAACACACGCGCAGTTCGTCGAGCGGCATGTCAGCGGTGTCGTGGGCGCGGAGCAGCGCATGGACGGCGTCCGGGCCGTCGGTGGCGAGCGTGTCGAACGTCACCCGTCGCCCGCAGAGGCGGGCGGGATAGCGGAGCTGAACCGACTTCACCCGGACCAAGTGGATCCCGTCGACCGTGGGGAGCGGGTGGAAGGGGAACTTCAGCCTGTTGAGGTCGAACACCTCGCGGGGGATCTCGACGGGCACGCCCAGGACCGCGTCCGCGAAGCGGCGGAGAAGACCCGTCTCCTGGTCGGCCGAACGCAGCGGCGACCGGAGGAACACGGTTCCGTCCGCGGGCGAGAGCGCGAAGTGGACCGGGAGCGCGGTCCGGTGTCGTTGGAGGCGGCGCTGCCCGCTCGCGGTGAACCCCTCGACCCAGCGCACCCGTCCGGCGAGCGACGCGGAGAAGAGGCAACTCCCCCCGACGCGGTGGACGTCGATCGCACAGGACCGCATGGCCGGCGCGCCGGGAAAGACGAACGCTTGGAGCGCTTTCGTCAGCGCCAGCGCTTTCGTCAGCGGGTTTCCCCGCACGGACCCGAGGGCGATGCGGGCGATCCGCCAGGGCGGCTCATCACGCTCCTCGTGGTGGGAAGAGACGGCGCGGAAGGCGGCGGGACGGCGCAGGAAGAACCAGAGCGCGAGCGGCGGCCCGGCCGGGATACCGGACGGCGGCGGCGGAAGATCTTCCCCGGCGCCGAGCAGGTGGGCGAGACCATCCCGTCCGGACATCCCTTCCACTTCCGAGAGTTCCTGCTCCACCCGCGCACGCGCGTCGGGAACCAATCGTTTGAGTGCTTCTGACCAGTCGAGCAGGCCGCACGGGTGCGCGCGGCGCGGCGGGTACCGGCGGAAGTCGATCCGCCGCGCGCGGCAGTACTCGCGGAACGGTGCGGTTCCGAATACCGTGCGGAGAAAGGCCGGGGAGAGGGCAAATACGGCCGTCATGAAAGGGCCGACAGTAGCGCAGGAACGATCCCCGGGCGAGACGACTTCGCGGGTGGTGGTGCTGTTCTGGCATCCCCAAGACGAATATTGGTGATGTCAACTCTTGCTGTTGCCTCCGTTCGTATCCCGTCATGGATCGGCGCGATCGGTGCCAGGGCATCAGTGGCCAGACCTCGCCAGGTCCGCATCTGGACGCCCGCGTCTGGATCGCCGGAACGACAGCCGGTATCCTGACACGAAAAGTCCGAGCGTTCCGACCGGATCCCTGCGATGCCACTGCCACGGCGACTCACATACCATTTTCGCGTCAGTCGGCGCGCGGATCTCACCGTTACCCAGATCCTGAACTGGTGCGACGAGTTCCATGTTCGCGTGAAGCGTTGGCCGACCCGCAGGGACGGGACGAGATGCCTGCCGAGCACGTCCTGGGCCGCCCTGAACGCGGCCCTACAAAAGGGCGTGCGGGGACTCCCTGGCGGTTCCTCCCTCCCGAAGCTCCTCCTTGAACATCGGGGCGTCCGGCACCACCTGTATCTGCCTCCCCTGACGATCGCCCAGATCCTCATCCGGGCGGACGCGCACCACGCGCGCACGGGCGCGTGGCCGCTCGACAAGTCCGGCTCGGTCCCCGAGGCCCCCGGCGAAACGTGGCTCGCCCTGGATCACGCGCTGCGGCGCGGGCGCCGTGGACATCCGGGCGGCTCCTCGCTCGCCCAGTTCCTGGAAGCCCAGCGCGGGGTCCGCAACCACCTGCACCTGCCGCCGCTCACCCACGACCGGATCCTCGCCTGGGCCGATGCCCACCACGCCCGAACCGGCCGCTGGCCCGTCCAGGCGTCCGGCGCGGTCCACGGCGTACCCGACCAGACGTGGGCCGGCCTCGATACCGCCCTCATCGTCGGCTGCCGCGGCCTGCTCGGGGACGAGTCCCTCGCGCGCCTCCTCGCGGTCCATCGGGGAGTCCGCAATCTCGGGGCGGTTGCCGATCTGACTCTGGACCAGATTCTCGCGTGGGCCGACGCCCACCGCACGCGCACCGGCCGTTGGCCGACCGGCAAGAGCGGCCCGATCCCTGAGGCTGTCGGGGAGACGTGGCTTGCCGTCGAAACCGCACTGGTCGTCGGACGGCGCGGGTTGCCCGGCGGCGACTCGATTTCCCGTCTCCTCGTGCGCACCAGGGGATGGCGGAACAAGCAGGCGGTGCCGGCGCTCACGGTGGAACAGATCCGGGGCTGGATCATCGCCCATCACCGGCGGACCGGCATGTGGCCGACGCGGGAATCCGGTCCTATCCACGACGTCCCCGGCGAGACGTGGTGCGCCGCCGATCTGGGCCTCAAGCGCGGCCAGCGCGGCTTGTCCGGCGGTTCGTCACTGTCGCAGGTGGTACGGGCGTGCCGGGAAACGAGCGGAGGCCCTGCGTGTGTGTGAGCGTCCGCAGCCCACAGAGGCATGTGCTACTTGCGTGCAACGGCCCTCTTCTGAGGCGGCCCGCAGTCGCGGACACCATCGACAAAATGCCCCAACCTTGCGGTTGGGGCGGCTGCAATCCCGGGGGACTGCGGCGGGTACTTCTCAGAAGGGCACGTCTCCGTTCGCCTCGACATGAACCTCGGTGCGCTGCGCGACGCACCAGTTGTACGCCTGCTGGACGAGGTAGAGCAGCACCGGGATGTCGTGGATGCGGAACGAGGCGTTGCCGTGCCACTGCCCGTCCTTGTCCCGCCACGACCGGCTGAGCGTCAGCGCGTACTGCGTGTACTCCTCCTGCTCGCTGACCTTGATCACCTTCGCCCACACCGCCACCTCGACCCGCGTCGTGCGGTCCGAGTGCGCCGCGAAGCTCGCGGCCGGGCGGTTGGGCTTGGGCGCCGGCGCCGGGGAATCCCCTGCGTGCCCGTTCGCGGACGGCTCGGTCGCCGGTGTCTCCACCGGCGGGTCGGCGACGGCCGTGCCGTTCTGTTCCGCCCCGTCTTTCTTCTTCCTGGACATGGTCAGTACTCCCCTTGTTTGAGTGCGGCCTGGCGGTCCCACCAGTTGAGATGCCAGCGGCCGTGACAGGTGAACTTCCGTGCCGTTGCGAGCCCGCCCCTGCGGCACTCCTCCTTCGTGAATCCCCGACGCCGTCTCGGATCGAACCCGGGCTTGAACCATCCCCGGTCACGCGGCCTGGGCATGGCTCGCCTCCGGGAGCATCAGCCCGTTGAGGCGGATGGTCTGGGCGACGAACTGTTGCGGGGCCGCGACGGCGC
>JAYUBA010000925.1:0-4975 GCA_043741075.1 Frigoriglobus sp. | reverse complement strand
CGTCGAGCGAGTCGTCGTAGCCGAGCTTGTTCTTCAGCGCGACCGCGAGGTAGCACAGCACGGCCGCGGCCAGGCCGATCAGCACCCCGCCCCACATGTACACGAACCCGCTGGCGGGCGTGACCGCGACCAACCCGGCCACGATCCCCGACGCCAGACCCAGCGCGGTCGGCTTGCCCTTGTGAATCCACTCGACCAGCATCCACCCCAGCCCGGCGGCGGCGGCGGCGGCCTGCGTGGCCGCGAACGCGGACACGGCGAGCGAGGTGCCGTTCGTGGCGCTGCCGCCGTTGAACCCGAACCACCCGAACCACAGCAGGCCGGCACCGAGGAGCGTCAGCACCATGCTGTTCGGGTGCGCGACCTGCTTCGGGTACCCGTGCCGCTTGCCGAGGACGAGGCACGCCGCCAGCCCGGCCATACCGGCCGCGATGTGAACCACGGTCCCGCCGGCGAAGTCCAGAGCGCCCATTTTGCCGAGGAGGCCGATCGCCGCCGCCCCCCGCTTCGCGACCAGCACGTTCGGATCGAACCAGTCGAACGCCCACACCATGTGCGCCAGCGGGCAGTACACGAACGTGACCCACAGGAGCATGAACAGGCAGAACGGCCAGAACCGGATGCGCTCGGCGATGGCCCCGCTGATGAGGGCCGGGGTGATGATCGCGAACATCCCCTGGAACATGACGTGGAGGTAGACGGGAATGTCGTACCCGCCCAGGAACGTGGACGGCTCGATGCCCTTGAGGAAGAACAGATCCCAGCTCCAGCCGATGATGCCTCCCTTCTCGACGCCGAATAGGTCGAGTTTGATGGCGGACGGGCCGAAGGCGAGGCCGTAGCCGACCGCGATCCAGTACACGCCGACGACCGCGAGCGCGGCCATACTCTGCATCATCGTCGCCAGCACGTTCTTGCGGCGGACCATGCCGCCGTAGAAGAGGGCCAGACCGGGCACCATGAACATCACGAGGGCACTGGCGGTCAGCAGCCACGCGGTGTCGCCGCGCCGCTTGCCGGTGGTCTCTGCCGCCGCGGTCGCGGTGGTCGCGTCGGCCGCCGCCTTCTCCGCGGCCTTCTTGCTCTCGTCCGCCGCCGCCTTGCTCGCTTCCGCGCCCTTCTCAAGGGCGGTGAGCTTCTCCCCCGTGGTCTTGGAGTCGCCGCCGGCGGCCTTCAGTGCGGTCACGTCGGCCGCGACCGCGTCCGCCTTCTTGGCGACCGCGGCCAGATCGTCCTTCGTTAGAGCCGTCTTCGCGGCGGTCGTGACGGCGTTCAGTTCCTTCTGGAGCGCGTCCGCCTTCGCGGTCGCCTTTTTTGCGTCCGCTTCGGTGGCCGTCTTCAGCGCCGTCAGCGCTTTGGTCGCCGCCGTCAGTTCCTTCTGGGTGCTAACGAGGTCCTTCTTGAGGTCCGCGATTGCCTTTTCGGTCTCGTCAGGATCGGCCTTGGTATCCTTCGATTTCTTCTCTTCTTGAGCGGTGACTGTCGGTCGGAGTGGTGCCCAGGTATCGGGCAGCACGGCACAGGCGGTGAAGAGGAGGGAGGCCAGTAGCAACCGACTCAGTCGCATGTCACACCTCAGCGTAGGCAACTTTTCAAAGCAAGCCGCCAGAGACTCGGCACTGGCACGGGAGAGCGGCAAACGGGGAATAGTTGGTGCGAGACTGCACACCCGGTGCCATGACCTCAGAAATTGCCGGTGATCGCGCATCTCGTTTCAGAATTTATGTTTGCGTCAGTAATTCTACGTCGGCCACCCAGATTGCCCAGTTGGAATATGCTTTGAATGTGTGCATAAGTGCCCTGAGTCTGGTCACGCGACTGAATAGCATTTCCATCCGTGCCCCAAGTCCTTATCGGTAGGCTCGGTAGAACCCGTACACATTCCGCCCCACCTCGCCCGATTTACCCATTCTCGTCGCATTCCGCGTGCGGGGTGGTCGATCCGAACACTCGTTGGAATCGAACTCTCCCGGCCGCGCACGTCACGGACGAAGTGCGCGGAGATGGATCGAAACCGTTCGACCCCAAGCCGTTGCCAAGGATAACCATGAACGCGATGATCTTGTTGACCGCCATGTCGGCGGGTCAGTTGCCGACCGGCGGGCCGCCCAACGCCCTGCCCGCGATCCCGATGCCGGGTGCCGCCGTTCAGCCCATGCCGCCACCGGGGGGGATGCCTCCGGGCATGAAGGACATGGGGATGAACGGCGACAAGAAGGACGAGGAAAAGAAGGACGAGGAGAAGAAGGACGAGGAGAAGAAGCCGGAGCCGTACGCGCTGATGCGCGCGCTGAAGGGCACCCCGGCCGGTGATCGCCTCGACGCACTGGGCATCACCATCTCCGGCTGGGCGGAGGGGAGCTATACCCTCAGCAGCGCGCGCCGGAACAACCTGCCGATCACGTTCAACGACCGGGCCGACTTCTGGCAGTTCAACCAGAACTACCTGAAGATCGAGAAGGCGGTCGATACGAGCAAGGAGGAGTTCCAGCTCGGTTTCCGGACCGACGTCATCGTCGGCACCGACGCCCGGTTCTCGATCGCCAAGGGGTTCCTCGACGGGCAGATCAAGCCGCCGGGGCGGAACGGCGCCCTGCCGAACTACTACCCGATCGACGTGTACCAGATGTACGCCGAGGCGTTCCTGCCGGACCTGGGGCCGAAGGGCACGTCGGTGAAGGTGGGTCGGTTCGCCACGCACTGTAGTTACGAACTGGTTCAAGGCGCGGAGGTACCGTTTGTGTCGCGGGCCTACATCTTCCAGTACAACCCGTTCACCCATACCGGCGTCTACGCGACCACCCAACTCGACGACACCTGGACGGTGTCCAACGGGCTGGTGGTGGGCAGCGACAACTTCATCGGGGCGCCGAACCGGCCCACCTACATCGGCCAGTTGAAGTGGGCACCGAAGGACGGGAAGACCAACGTGCTGCTCAACGCGGTGGTGACCGACCCGCGGTACGACACCAACAGCGCGTTCCCGTTCTACAACTATTACGGCATGGTGCTCACCCACAACTTCACCGACAAGCTCACCTACGTCCTTGACACGGCGTTCTCGCACATCGACCACGCCCCGCTGGGCGGCGGTGCGGTTGGCTCGGCGACCTGGTACGGGGCCGCGAACTACCTGAGCTACAAGCACACCGACAAGCTGACGAGCACGCTGCGCGGCGAAGTGTTCGAGGACACGAAGGGCTTCCGCACCGGCACGAAGGGTCTGTACACCGAGGTGACCTACGGGCTGGCGTACGCGCCCAAGCCGGGGCTGATCTTCCGCCCGAGCGTCCGCTACGACAACAACAGCACGGGCCGGCCGTTCGAGGGCAAGTCCGACCTGTACACGGCCGCGATGGACGTGATCGTTCGCTACTGACCGCCGGCTGATGGTTCTCGTCTTCGCGACGGCCGGGTTCGTCCGGCCGTCGTTCGTTTCATAGCTATCTGCAACCCGCACCGGTATACCACGGCATCGTGGCGTCCGTGAGGGTTGGATGAATTGTGCCGTATGTATCAACCTTTCTAGCCGAACTGCCGACATGAAGAGGGACGGGAAGCGCGTCGGCGCGCCCTGCGTCCGGCGGCACGGAGGCAGTCATGCGAACATTCGGGTTGTCGGCTCTGACCGCGTTGGCTCTCGCGGCCCCCGCGTGGGGTTCTTACCCGACGGACGGGCCGCCGGCGCCCGCCGGGTATCCGGTGCCCGATAACCAACCGGCCGGCTTCGCGGGTCCGCCCGACACGCTGCCGCCGCTGGCGCCCGGTGCGGGCGCGAACCCGAACGGGTTCGCGTTCGACCCGTACGCCCAGGCCCAGCGCCCGCGCCGGTCGCGGGTCCACGAGGAAACCTGGGTGCGCGGCGACTGGCTGTACTGGAGCTTCCGCGACGCCCCGGTGCCGCCGCTGATCGTGACCGGCAACCCGAACGTGGCGGGCGCGGGCATCGCCGGCAGCGGGAACGTCACGCCGCTGGTCGGCCCGTCCCGCGACCTCGGCTGGTTCAACGGCTTCCGCTTCACCGTGGGCGAGTGGTACGACCCGGACGGCGAACTCGGCGGCGAGCTGAGCGGGTTCATCTTCGGCCGCGAGGGCAGCGCCGACTTCTTCCAAGGGGGCGCGGCCCGACCGCTGTCGGTTCCCGTGCTGGGCACGAACGGCGCGGTCGGCGTGTACGACTTCTCGTTCCCCGGCCGGTTCGCCGGCACGCTCGGCGTGCGGACGGCCAGTCAACTGTGGGGCGGCGAGGCGAACCTGCTGCACCGCTTCTACGGCGACGGGTGCGTGAGCATCGACGGGCTGTTCGGCTACCGCTACCTCCAGTTGAACGAGCGCCTCGACCTCCTCGGCCGGGCGCAGTCGGTCGGCGCGATCGCGACGTTCCAGGGGGCGCGCCTGCCCGGCGGCGCGGTCGTGTTCACCACCGACTCGTTCCGCGCCCGCACCGAGTTCCACGGGGCGCAGATCGGCCTCCGGGGCGAGGTGCGGCGGGACATGTTCACGGTCACCGCGTACGGGAAGGGCGGGGCCGGCATCAACTTGCAGACGCTCCGCGTGGACGGGAACACGCGGGTGCCCGGCATCGGGACGGCGCTCGGTGGCGTGCGGGCGCTGACGACCAACTTCGGCCGCGACACGAACACCGACTTCTCGCTGACGGGCGAGACCGGCATCGAGCTGGGGTTCCAGATGACGAAGCACCTGTCGCTCCGCGTCGGGTACAACCTGTTGTGGTGGTCGGACGTGCTGCGACCGGGGAGCGTGATTAGCCCGCTGGTGACGCTGTCGCAGGTGCCGATCGACCCGACGTTCAACGCGGGCGCGGCGGCCACGCGCCCGGTGACCGCGTTCCGGTCCAGCGACTTCCTGGCGCACGGCTTGGTGGTCGGCGCGGTTGTGGACTGGTGATCTGGTGTAGCTTGGAACCAGGGTCGTTCGGGGTCCAGGGTCTCACGACCCTGGCTACCGACAGCCG
>JAYUBA010000924.1:0-4975 GCA_043741075.1 Frigoriglobus sp. | reverse complement strand
CTCTGTGTCTCTGTGCCTCTGTGGTTAGTTCCTCGTCCTCGGCTACTTCACCCCTTCGGCCTCGACCGGCAGCACCGCGGACACGTTCCCCTCCAGGTCGGTGCGGATGCGGAGTTCCTTCGCCACGGTGCCGACCTTCTTCGGGTCGAACTTCACCGTGATGACCTGCACCGGCAGGGCCACGGGCGTCGCGGGCAGTTCGACCGTAATGCCGCCGTCGGCACCGTCCACGCCGACCACCTTGAACGGCTTCGCGGACCGCACCAGCACCCGCTGCGCCACCCCCTCGCCCACCTTCGCCTCCAGCCGCACCTTGTTCGGCGACACCTCCAGCGGGGCGACCACGGTGCCGGTCACGCCGATGTGGATGAGCGGGTTGGTCGGGTCGTTCGTCTTCAGCGTGACCTGCTCCGAGATCGCGCCGGGCGCGGCGTTCGCGTTCAGCGTCACATCGACCTGGTACTCGGCCCCGCCGCGGAGCGGGCCGCCGCGGCTCACCTCGGAGAACTTCACGTCGAACGGGTAGGTGCCGGTCACGACCTCGGTGACCTTCCAGTCGCGGGTGCGGCCGGAGTACTTCACCTGCACGGACTGGTTCACCCGCGTCCCCTGCGGGACCGTGCCGAAGGTGACCGCGCCGGGGCTGACGCCGACATCGGTGCGGCTGGTGGCCGACACCCGGACGGCCGCGGTGGAGACGAACTTCGGGCCGAAGGTGACGAAGAAGGTCTGGGCGTTCTGGCCGACGAACTTGGCCGTGTTCATCGTGACCGTGAACTCGGCGGCCTCGTTCGGCTGCAGGATCTTCGTCATCGGGACGTAGTCGAGGCACGTGCAGCTCTTCCGCACCTCGGTGATCTGCATCGGCACGTCGTAAATGTTCGTGACGGTGAACTTGTGGACGCACAGGGTGCCGTGCGGCACCTCGCCGAAGTTGTGGGTGACGACCGCCGGCGCGGCCTGGTCGCGGTTGGCCGCGATGTCGGGGAGGAAGAACTTGTTGGCCCACGGGGCCGCCGCGGGCGGCTGCGGCGACGCGGGCGCGACCGGTTGGGCCGGCGCGGCGACGGGCGGCTGCGCCACCGCCCCGACCGTCAAACTCGACCCGACCGCCGCGATCGCAAGAAAGCGTGATACCTGCCGCATGCCGCGAACCTCCGTGTGCCGCCCGTTCCGCCGGGCGTTCACACTTACTACATCGGCCGGCAAGGGGTTCGCGCTGGTCACGAAGGGCGTCTGCGCGGGATGCCGCGCAGGCTCCCGTGTTGAGCATCCGATGGGTTCGCTACGGTCGGCACAGCCGGCCTCACCCGTTATACCCGCCGGTGCCGGCCGTTTGCTCCTTGATGAACGTGATGCCCTTCGTGTACACCTCCTCCGGCGACGAGAACAGGTCGCGCCACACCTTGGTGGCGGCGGCGAGGTCGGGCAGCGCGCGGCCGAACGCCTCGATCGTGAACCACCCGTCGTACTTCACCTCGGCGAGCGTGCTGAACGCCGCGTCCCAGTCCACCTGCCCGGTGCCGGGCGTGCCGCGGTCGTTCTCGCTGATGTGAACGTGCGCGAGTACCGGCGCCAGCGTCCGCACCGTGGCCGCCTGCCCCTTCTCCTCGATGTGCGCGTGGAACGTGTCGTACATGGTGCGCAGGTTCGGGTGATCGACCATCTTCACCAACTCGACCGCCTGCGCCGCGGTGGTGAGCAGGTAGCACTCGAACCGGTTCAGGTACTCGACGGCCATCATCAGGTCGGCGCCCTTGGCGAACTCCGCGGCGGTGCGGAGCACGTCGGCGGAGCGCTTCTTCTCGTCCGCGGTGGGTCCGGAGCCGGAGAACTCGCCGATGGCCGAGTGGTACGGCCCGACGACCGTTTCTGAACCGAGAACGTGGTTGATCTCGACGACGGTCTTGAGCCAGTCAACGGCCTTCTGGCGGGTGGCCGCGTCCGGACTGATCGCGTTCGTGTCCTTCGTCAGAATGGTGACGGTGGTGCATTTCAGTCCGAGCTTGTCGAGTTCGGCGCGGATCGGCTTGTAGTCGGCGGGGGTGCCGCCGAAGACGGGCAGTTCGACGCCGTCGAACCCGGCGGCCTTGAGTTTGCCGAGCAGCGGAAAGTGTTCGGCGGTGACGCCGCCGGTCCACAGCAGCAGGTTCATCCCGATCTTCATGGCGAGTCTCCAGGCGAGCGGCGCGGCGTAAGTCCGCCGGTGGTGCGATTGGCGGCATTGTCCGGCACCGCGACGCGGCCGGCAACAGGCGAGCGGAAAAACCGCTCCGGCGATTGCCGCTCGGCCGGTCAGCGCCGGCCGGGCGCCATCAGTTCCAGCAACTTGTTCGCGCACGCTTCCGCGAACGCCGGGTCGTTGATGTGCCGGTCGAGTTCGACCAACTCCACATACGGGGCGATCCAGTTCCGCACGCTCTGGAAGAGGGCCGCGTCCGCCTCCGGCCACCAGAAAGGCTGGCCCGCCGCGTCGATCGCGGACACGCCCTTCAGCGGCAACAATACGCACGTCGGGCCGCTCGCGGCGCTGGTCTTCTCCGCGATCCCCTTCCCCAGCCGGTCCATCTCTTCGGGTGTGGTGCGCATGAGCGTGACGGACGGGCTGTGGCGGTAGAAGAGCCGGTGCTTGTACCCGTCCGGCACGGTGTCCGGCGGGCCGAAGTTGACCATATCGAGCGCGCCGAGCGAGATCACCTGCGGCACCCCCGCGATGGCCGCCGCGGTGAGACGGTCCGCCCCTGCTGAAAGTATCCCACCGGCGAGTTCGTCCGCAAGCTCCGTAGTGGTGATGTCCAGCACGCCGGCGATGAGGCCGTCGCGGACCAGCCCTTCCATCGTGCGCCCGCCGGTGCCGGTCGCGTGGAACACCAGCACCTCGTAGCCGGCGGCTTCGAGCACCTTCCGCGCGGCCTCAACGCAGGGCGTGGTGACGCCGAACATGGTCGCGGCGACGACCGGTTTGTCGGCGGGGGAACCCACCCCCCAGCCCCCTCCCTGCAGGGATGGGGAGAAGGCGGGGGCTTCCTCGTTCTCCCCATCCCTGCCGGGAGGGGGCTGGGGGGTGGGTCTCTTGGCCTGTACCATGCCCGCCATCGCCGCGGCGGCGTTGTCGAGCACCACGCGGCTGATGCGGTTCAGCCCGGCGATGTCCACCACGCTGTACATCATCATCACGTCGCGGGTGCCGACGTAGTGCTGAACCTGCCCGCTCGCCAGCGTGCTGACCATCAGTTTCGGCACGCCCACGGGGAGCGCCCGCATCGCGGCGGTGCCAATGGTGGTGCCAGCGGAACCGCCCAGTCCCAGCACGCCGGACAGCTTCCCGCGCTTGTGCAGGTCGGCCGCGATCTTCGCCATCCCGGTCGCCGCGAGTTCGACCGCCTTGCCGCGGTCGCCGGCCGCCTTCACCTGCTCGTGATTCGCGCCGGCCGCGGCGAAGATCGCGGCGCGCGAAACGTCCGGCTCGAACGCGGGCGGCCCCATCACCCCGGCGTCGGCGACGAGCACCGACACCCCGGCCGCCGTCAGCCGGTCGCGGACGTAAGCGAACTCGGTGCCCTTGGTGTCCAGGGTGCCGACGAGCAGAACGGACATGGAACGTCTCCGGGTGCTGTCGCGTCTGACGGGATAAGTCGGGTTCGCGTGATATGTTACAGGGAACGGGCGTTCGACGGCGAGTTCCGAGGGCGGGCCATGAACCCGGTACTGAAGCGCATCCTCCTGCACGGCGGACTGACCGCGGGCCTCCTCGCGCTCGTCGGGCTGCTGTTCGCCGAAATGGCCGGGATGTGGATGGGCACCGGCGCGGGATCGCCCGCTCCGACCGACCTCAACCCGCCGGTCGGCCCGGCGATCCGGTATCGCGTCCCGCTCATGATGGCGTTCTGGGGGTTCGCGTTCGTGGCGGTGTGCGAGCTGGTGCTGAGCCGGTTTCGCAAGCGCGCCCCCGTGAAGCCGGCCGAACCGCCGCCGGACGACGCCGAGACGCTGCTCAACGAACTCCTCGCCCAGGCCGAAGCGAAGACGGCCGCCGAGGGGCAGAGCCTGAAGACAGAGAAGAACGAAGAGCCGCAGATGAACGCAGAAAACGCAGATGAAGAGAGAAAACCGAAGTCGAATTGATTAAATCTTCTCGTCCGATCTGCGTCTTCTGCGTTCATCTGCGGCTCTTGCCTCCTCCCAGACTTGTGGTTCCCATGCACTCGCGCTCCGACATCCTCGCCCGGCTCCGCGCGCAGGTCGCGGCCGGAATCCCCGTCGTCGGCGGCGGGGCCGGCACCGGCCTGTCCGCCAAGTGCGCCGAGATGGGCGGCATCGACCTCATCATCATCTACAACTCCGGCCGGTTCCGCATGGCCGGCCGCGGGTCGCTCGCCGGGCTGCTCCCCTACGGCGACGCCAACCAGATCGTCATGGACATGGCCCGCGAAGTCCTCCCGGTCGTGCGGAACACACCGGTCCTCGCGGGCGTGTGCGGCACCGACCCGTTCCGCGTGATGAAGAGGTTCCTCCTCGACGTGCGGGACGCGGGCTTCAGCGGCGTGCAGAACTTCCCCACCGTCGGCCTGTTCGACGGCAACCTGCGCGTCGGACTGGAAGAAACCGGCATGGGGTACGCGCTCGAAGTGGACATGATCGCCGCCGCCCGCGACCTCGACCTGCTGACGTGCCCCTATGTGTTCACGCCGGAGGAAGCGACCGCGATGGCGAAGGCCGGGGCGGACATCCTCATCCCGCACATGGGGTTGACCACGAAGGGCGCGATCGGCGCGAAGACGGCGGTTACGCTCGAAGTGGCGGTGAAGCGGGTGCAGGAGTTGGCGGACGCGGCGAAGGCGGTGAACCCGGACATCCTGGTGCTGTGCCACGGCGGCCCGATCTCCGAACCGGCCGACGTGCGGTACGTCCTCGACCATACGACGGGCATCGTCGGCTTCTTCGGCGCGTCGAGCATCGAGCGCCTGCCGACGGA
>JAYUBA010000923.1:0-4981 GCA_043741075.1 Frigoriglobus sp. | reverse complement strand
CGACGGGGTGCTTTCGGTACCCTCACCTCCAACGGCCATTCCTCAACCCTACTTCGCCCGCGCGGCCGAACCCGCGCCTCCGGCGCGGGGTTCGTTTTGCGCCGCGGTCGCCGCGCAAATCCCACATAGCACTTGAGTGCCATCACCATATTGCTATCATATCGTAATCGACACCCATTCTACACATTTCGGGAGACGACCAATGGGCCTATCCAAGAAGATCGCGTACCGGCTGCGGACGCTCCGCGAGGCGTCCGGGCTGTCGCAACAGGAGGTGGCCGAGCGGGCCGAGCTGAGTCTGTCGCTGATCGCCAAGATGGAGCAGGGGCGGAAGGCCGATCCGCGGGCGAGTACGGTGCTGGCGCTGGCCGCGGCGCTGGGCGTGCGACCGGGCCAGGTGATCGAAGACCTGACCCCGCCGCCGGACGGCTTCTTGCCCGGTAAGGGGAAGAAGGGGAAGAAGAAAAAGAAGTTGCTCGCGGCGCTGGTGGGCGCGGTCGCCGGCGACGCGCCCGGTGACGCGCCCGACCACACGGCGAACGGGGCCGAGCCGAAGAAGAAGGCGAAGGCGAAGAAGGCGAAGTGACGCGCGTCACTTCGCCGCGAGCACCCGCGCCACCACGTCCGCGGAGGCGCGGAGCGTGAGGACGCTGCGCAACTGATACCCGTTGCTCTTGAGCGCCGTCGCCGGGAACACGTCCTTCGCGACCTCCCTTCCGCCCGCGGCTGGTGTAAAATCCGACGGTCGCTCGTCCCATTCCGCCGAGGTGACTCGTGCCCAATCCCGCACCCGACCTGCCGCCGATGACGGAGTTCAAGTCGGCGCAGTACGAGTTCAACGACGAGCAGAACCGCGCGTTCTCCGCGCTGGCGGACGCGATGCGGGTGACCGCCGGGCTGATGCAACTCGCGGGGCTGGCGTTCGTGGTGCTGGCCGCGCTCACGGTGGCGCACGCGATCAACGCGAACACCGGCGGCTACGGCCCGGCGGTCGGATTGGGCGCCGCGGCGCTGTTGTGCCTGTGCGTCGGGTTCTGGACCGGCGGCGCGGCCACGTCGTTCCGCAAGATCGCGGAGACGAAGAACGAGGACGTGTGGCACCTGATGAACGCGGTCGGCTCGCTCCGCGCGATGTACGGCCTGCTGCGGACGATCATCCTCGGCAGCTTGGTGCTGACGGTGATCGCGCTGGGGCTGATCGCGTTCGCGCTAATGGGCAAGTGAGGCGGTTCGGCGTTACGCAGTTGGGTCTCTTCGCCCCGGAGGGGCGACCGATGGTAGCCAGGGGTGGAGCGAGCGCCTCGCGAGCGCAACCCCTGGAACCGACGCGAACATGATCGAAGCCCCGGAGGGGCGACAGGAAGGTACGGCAAAGGTTCTGCCGCCCCTCCGGGGCTTCGGGTTTTCTCCTGGCGTGTCCCAGGGGTTGCGCTCGCGAGGCGCTCGCTCCACCCCTGGCTACCATCGGTCGCCCCTCCGGGGCTGAAAACCACGAGGCCGTCAGATGGCGGAATCGCGGCATCCCCGACTGGATCGGTTCGGCCAGTGGATGTTTTCACCCCTGGGCAAGCTGTCGTTTTTTGTGAGTTACGCGAACCTGCTGGCGCTGTGCGTGTGGGGAGACGAACTGGCGAGGTCGCGGGGTTACGAAAGTATGTTGGCACCAACCCGCGAAGGTCTCTGGATCGGTATCGAATTCGGCGGGGCGATTGGTGCGGTTGGCGTTCTCTCCGGGTTGCTTCGCCGGGTCTTCCTCCGGAGCGGCCACGCCTCCGGGTTGGAACCGACCGGGTGGCGGTTGTGTTGGACGATCATCCTCTCCGGAGGTCCGTTCCTGGTCTGCTTGTTAGCACTGTGCGTATGGTGTGTCACAGTTCACGTGCTTCCGCTCCCGCCGTTGTTCGCGGCGGTCGTAGTCATGTACCCCGGTTTCCGGTTGCTGGATTTGTTGTTCGGACCCGAACCGCAGGACGAGACCGCTCAGGCGGTCCACACCGGGAACTGATCGCTCACATCGGCGGTCCGGCTTGGGTCGCCATCCACTTCGTGTAGTTCGCCCAGCTCACGTCTTCGAGGTCGAACTCCGGATACCCCTCGCCGTGGATGTTCAGCAGCGCCTTCCGCCGGCCGGCGCCGCGGTCGGACTTCTCGCGCCGCAGGCTGAACTCGTCGGCCCCCGCGATCCACACCGTGTTCCCGCTCGTCGCCACGAAGAACGCGGTGCCGCCGAGCAGCTTCGCCTTCCAGCGCGGGCGGGTCGGCAGGTCCAGGGCGAGTTCGTCCGCGTGCGGGTCGGACGCCTGAATCTCGCGCACGAGGTCGTCGAACCACGCGATGTGTTCCGCCGCGGGACGCTCGGCGAACAGCCGGCGCAGCTCGCCGTAGCCCTTGATCCGGTTGACCGCGCCGAACAGCATGTACAGGCCGAGGAAGATGAACACCGGGTCCAGCCCGAAGCCGTTCTGGAACCGGTCGTACTGCCGCCAGAAGGTGATTACGGCGAACACCAGCAGCACGAGGGCGTCGAGGATCAGCCCTTCCGCCGACGGTACGAACCACTTGAACAGCCCGACGAGCAACTCGCCGGCGGCGAGGACGCCGTAGAGGACGGCGACGTTCCGGTTCTGCGCCCCGCCGGCCGAGTACATGAAGTACGCGAGGCCGAGCATGACCACGGCGAAGACGACGTTCTCGCGCCCGCCCTTCTGCACGGAGCGGCACAACTCGCGGTACGCGGCGACGTGCTGGAGCCGCGCCCGCATGGTGACTTCGTCTGACATTCGCGTCTCAAGAAGGCGGATTTTCGGTGGAAGCCCGTTCCGCCTCATTGTGCCGACTCAGTTCAATACCGGCAACGACGTGTCGCGAAGTGGGTGCCCCGGAAGCGAGCCGCGACCGGAAGGGAGCGGTTCGAGCGGCTTCTCGTCGATGAGCTGGTAGAAGACGTTCCGCTGCCGCGGCTCCCACCCGGCCTCGCGGATCGAGCGCCTGATCTCTTCGAGCGTCAGGTAATGCACCGTGCCCGCCGCCGCGACCACGTTCTCCTCAATCATGAGTGATCCCATGTCGTTTGCGCCGAAAAAGAGCGCGATTTGGCCGATTTTCCCGCCCTGCGTCACCCACGACGACTGAATGTTCGGGATGTTGTCGAGGAACAACCGGGCGATGGCCTGCGTGCGCAGGTACTCGAACGCGCCCGCCTCCGGCGCGTCGCTCATCTTGTGACCGGGCTGCATCGTCCAGCAGATGAACGCGGTGAACCCGCCGGTTTCGTCTTGCAGGTCGCGGAGGCGCGCGAGGTGTTCGACGCGCTCGGCGTCCGTCTCGATGTGGCCGAACATCATCGTGCAGGTGCCCTTGCCGCCGAGCTTGTGCCACACCCGACACACTTCCAGCCACTCGTCGGAGAGCGCCTTCCCCTTCGTGAGTTCCTTGCGCACGCGATCGACCAGAATCTCCCCGCCGCCGCCGGGCAGCGAGCCGAGGCCGGCGTCCTTGAGCCGCCGCAGCACCGTTTCGAGCGGTAGCTTGTTGAGCTTGTGGAAGTGCCAGATTTCCGGCGGGCTGAACGCGTGCAGGTTTACCTGCGGGAACCGCGCCTTGAGGTCGCGAAGCAGTTCCTCGTACCACTCCAGCTTCAGCGACGGGTGCATCCCGCCCTGCATGAGAATCTGATCGCCGCCGAGCGCGACGGTTTCCTCGATCTTCTTGTACATCTCTTCGCGGGACAGCACGTAGGCATCGGAATCGGCCGACTTGCGGTAGAACGCGCAGAAGTCGCACACCGCGGCGCACACGTTGGTGTAGTTCACGTTGCGGTCGATGTTGAACGTGCGGTACGGCTCCGGGTGCAAGCGCATCGTCACCGCGTGCGCGGCGCGGCCGAGCTTGTTCAGGTCGCGGCACGCGAACAGCGCGAGGCACTCGTCCGGGGTGATGCGGGTGCCGGCGGCGGCCGTCGCGAGGATGCGGTCGATGGTGGTCATGTTTTCCTTTCTTCCGCCGCTGGCGGCTTCGCGGGAACCGCGTGCTCACCCGCGGGACGCTCGCGAAGCCGCCAGCGGCGGAAGAGGCGACGAGAGAGCCAGTTCGCGGAACCGCCGCATCCCCGCGAGTTCGGCGGGGCCGAGGTCGTAGCGGATGACATTGCTCAGGTAGCGCCGGCAGAACCCCGCGTCCAAGCCGAGCCGCGGCGCCTCGCGCTGCGCGATCGCGCCCGCGTGCGCCAGACCGTACTCCTTCGCCCGGTGGAACGCCGCTTCCGCTTCGCCCAACTCCACGCCGCGACGCACCGCCCACACAGCGAACACCATCGGCAGCCCGGTCCACGCGGTCCACTCTTCGCCGAGGTCGTAGGCGAACCGGTAGCCGGGCAGGCACGCCCGCATCGCGCGGTCGCCGATGAGCAGCACCGCGTCCGTGTCCAGGTCGTCGGCGGAAGCGTCGATGGGCAAGGGGCACACGTCGGCCGTTACGCCGTACCGCTTCCGTAAAAGGATTTGCGTCAGCGCGGCGCTGGTGCGCGACCCTTCGTCGAGCGCGACGGTGCGAATCTCTTCCCACGGCACCTTGCTGAACAGCGTGACGCTCAGCACCGGGCCGCGGGAGCCGATGGCGACGTTCGGAATGAAGCTGTAGTCGTCGCCGCGAAAGAACTCGACCACCGGGATGAGGCCCACGTCCAGTTCGCCCGCGGCGAGTTGGTCCGCGAGCCGGCTAGGCAGGTCGAGTGACAGGTCGATGTTGGGCGCGAAGTCGGTCAGCCGCTCGACGAGCGGTTTCGTGTTCAGGTAGTTGACCGCCCCGACGCGGAGGGTGGGAGGCATGATTCGCGGCCTTTCCGACGGCTCGTAAGCCGTCATGATAAGAACCGCGACGCGAGGAGGGAATGCAACCGGGGAAGAGAGTAGGCGAACCCGGAGCGTCAGCGACGGGGTGGGACTCAGCGCGTATTGGCGCATGGAATCCCACCCCGTCGCTG
>JAYUBA010000922.1:0-4986 GCA_043741075.1 Frigoriglobus sp. | reverse complement strand
GGTCGCTGCGGCCGTCCACGCGGTCCCCGCGGATCATCTCCGGGCTGACATAGCCGGGCGTGCCGATGGCGTAGAGCGGCCCGTGGCCGGTGAGTTCGGCGAGTTGAATGTGCGGCTTCGCGGCGAACCCGGCGAACCCGAAGTCCATTACCTTGAGCGCTTCTTCCGGCGTGTCCGGCTTCGTCACCATCAGGTTGGCCGGCTTCAGGTCGCGGTGAACGATGCCCGCGTCGTGCGCGGCCTGGAGGGCGTGGCAGAAGCAACCCAGCAACCGGCCGACGCGCTCCGGGGCCAGTCGCTTGCGCTTCGCGAGCAGGGCTTCGAGCGTGACGCCCGGCACGTACTCCATCACCAGGCACGGGCCGATGGGGTCGTCCAGCGACGCCTCGATCAGCGCGACCGCGTACGGGTGGTCGAAGTTCGCCATCGACCGCACTTCGGCCTCGAACAGTTGCCGGAACTTCGGGTGCGTGACGACGTGGTCGTGAATCCGCTTCACCACCACGCGGTACTCCGGCGCGCGGAGTGGTTCGGCCAGGAACACCTCGGCGTTGCTCCCGCTGCCGATCAAGCGGAGCAGCCGATACTTGCCGAGTGCCGTCTTGCCGACCATTCCGCGCCCCCGCCGGACCCGAACATAGAGGTGCGCAAGGGTAGGATGCGTTCGGCTACGGGGCAAACCCGCTCGCGGCGGTTCCGCTCACACCTGCACGGGAATCAATCGCCTTGTCGTTTGATCGAGTCAGGCAGTCAGGCAGTCAGGCAGTCAGGCAGTCACTTCCTGTTGTGACTGCCTGACTCCGGCGTACCGATCTTCCGCGCGTCACAACTCCGCCGGTTCCCAGCGGTACTCGACGGCCCCTTCCCACTCGCCGCCCGGTTCCAGCACGAGCCACCCGCTGTCGATGCCGCGCGCGGCGAGGTTGCCGGCGTCGGCGGAGCAGGTGTACGGCTCGATCGCGACCGCGTTCCGGTGGACCGGGGTGAACAGCACCAACTCGCGGAACGACTTGTCCGCGAACACGCGGAGCCGGCCGCCCGCGTTCGGGTGCGTCAGCCGTGCGATCTCGAACAGGCCGCTGTTCTTCGTCTCGGCACCGGTCACCTTGGTGAAGACGTTGTCGAGCGCCGTCGCGCCGACCGGCCGCGGGTGCCGGAAGTCGAGTTCGGGCGGCAGTTCTTTCCGCCACCCGGTCGGCAGGTTGTTCTCCGCCTCCCAAATTTCGGCCACGTTCGCCTGAAGCACGCTGCTGCCGATGTCCGGTTCGCGCGTGCCGGGCAGGCGGAAGTAGCCGTGGTAGCCGAGGCCGAACGGCAGCCGGCCCGCGCCGACGTTCTCGACGCGCGCGTCTACCCGCAGTTTGTCCGCATCAAGGCGGTAAGTGACGCGGAACACGAAGTCCGCCGGCCACAGCGGCAGCGCTTCAGGTAGGTCGCGCTTCAGGTTGAACTCGCCCGTGACGAACGCGAAGTCGGTGTCGCCGTTGGAGTCGGTGACGCGCCACGGATTCCGCGGGGTGAAGCCGTGGATCGCGTGCTTCTTCGTCCCTTCGCTGAGCGGAAGCTGGTACGTCTTGCCTTCGAAGTCGAGTTTGCCTTCGCGGAGCCGACCGGGGAACGGGAACAGGATCGGGTGCCCGCTCCGCGTCGGCACCGGGTTCGCTTCCCAGTCCGGCATGTGGAAGAGGATGTCCGCCCAGGCGCCGTCTAACTCGCGCACCTGCCACTTGAGGCAGTTGAAGCCCCACTGCGGCCACACCTCCGCGCGCACGGTGCCGGTGTCGTTGATGAGTTCGTACACCGGGCCGGCGCGGTCGCCCGCCTTGCCCTGGGTGACCTTCACCTCGAATGCCATGACGCGTCTCCGGCTTCTTGTAGGACAGGCTTCCAGCCTGTCAATCGTTTGGACAGGCTGGAAGCCTGTCCTACAACACCGCTTCAAGCGCAGATTGTACTCAACGGGAACATCGCCATGCCCACCTTCTCCGCTGCCACGCTGACCACACTCGCACAATCGCTCTTTGAGGCCGCCGGGGTGCCTGCGGCGGACGCGGCAATCGTCGCGCGCAGCCTCGTGGACGCGAACCTGTGCGGCCACGACTCGCACGGCGTCATGCGGGCACCGCAGTACGTCGAGTTCATCCGCAAGGGCACATACAAAGCCGGCGTGCCGCTGACCGTGCTCCAAGAAACGCCCGCGATCGTCGCGGCCGATGCGAACTGGGGATTGGGACAGGTGCAAGCGTACCGGTTGCTCGACAAGCTGTTGCCGAAGGCGAAGGCGCTCGGTGTCGCGGCCGGGACGCTGCGGAACTGCGGGCACACGGGCCGACTCGGCGAGTACGCGGAGTTCGCGGCGAAGGAGCACATGGCACTGTTCGCGACGGTGAACTCGCACGGCTCCGGTCGCCGCGTCGCTCCGCCGGGCGGCACCGAAGGGCGCATCAGCACGAACCCGATCTGCATCGGCGCGCCCACTTCCGGCGCGCCGGTGGTGATCGACTTCGGCACGAGCGCCGCGGCGGAAGGCAAAGTGCGGGCGCAGTTCCAGAAGCAGCAGCCGACGCCGGACGGGTGGCTCATCGACCACACCGGCCAGCCGACGACCGACCCCGGCGTGCTGTACAGCGAGCCGCGCGGCAACATCCTCCCGTTCGGCGGGGCGCAGGCGTACAAGGGCTTCGGCCTCGGCCTGCTCCTCGACCTGTTGTGCGGCGGGCTGTCCGGCGGGCCGTGCAGCAGCCCGGCGTACCCGCTCGCGGGCCAGGGCAACGCGGGCGTGTTCGTGCTGTTCAACCCCGCGCTCTTCGGCGGCGTCGATCACTTCCTGACGGAGTCCGACGCGCTGACCGCTTACGTCCGCAGTTGCCCGACGGTGGCCGGCGTACACGCTATCACGCTGCCGGGCGACCCCGAACGGCAGGCGAAGGAGAAGCGCCTGGTGGACGGAATCCCCGTACCGGACGGCACCTGGGAGTTGATCGCGAAGGCCGCGACAGAGCTGAACGTGCCGCTGCCGGCGTGAGCAGAACCCACCCCCCCAGCCCCCTCCCTACAGGGAGGGGGAGCCGGATTTGTTCCCCCTCCCTGCAGGGAGGGGGCTAGGGGGTGGGTCTTCGTCTTTCTCTTGTTTTCATAGCGCGTATCGCGTAGAATCGCTTTCGGTAATACTCTGTTAGTCCCAATCCTCGAAACGAGGAACGATCATGTCCCGCGAGCGGGTCTGGCTGAAAGCGGCGGGCGTGGCAGCCGTCGCGGCGATTCTGCCGCTTCTCATCCTCGGCTGCGGCAAGAAGCCTGACGCGAACACCGGCGGCCCGAACGACCCGAATTGGCCGGACCGGCCGGGGCCGAAGGTTGTCGTGTCGTTCGCCCCGCTGTACTGCTTCGCGGTGAACGTGGCCGGCGACGACGCGGTGGTGAAGAACGTCATGACCACCACCGGCCCGCACGACTTCAACCCGACCGCCGATGACGTGAAGATGCTCACCAAGGCGGAGATCTTCTTCGTCATCGGGCTGGGGTTGGACGAGGACAAAGCCGAGACGATGAAGAAGGGCGCCAGCAACGACAAGCTCAGGATCGTGGAGTTGGGGGAGAAACTGCCCAAAGAGAAACTGTGCGAAGGGAAGTGCGAACACGACAAGGACGCGAAGCACGACCACGACCACGGCAAGGACCCGCACGTGTGGCTCAGCCCGGACCACGCGGCCCTCATGGTGAACCTCATCCGCGACGAACTGAAGGCCGCCGATCCCGCCCACGCGGCCGGGTACGACGCCCGCGCCGCCGCTTACATTGTGAAACTGAACGCGATGAAGGCCGACGGCCTGGCGCTACTCAAGGACAAGCAGAACAAGCGCCTCGTTTCGTTCCACGACTCGCTCGCCTACTTCGAGCAGGCGTACGACCTGAAGGTGATGGGCGTGCTGACCAAGAAGCCGGGTCAGGAGCCGGACGAGAAGCAGATGAAGAAACTGATCCGGCTGTGCGCCGACGAACAGAACCCGATCCGCGTCATCGCGGTGGAGCCGCAGTATTCGACCAGCACGTCCGGTGAGACGCTGCGCAAGGAACTGCTGAACAAGGGCGTGAAAGACCCGGTGCTGGTCGAGATCGACCCGCTGGAGACGGTGCGGCCCGACGAACTGACGCCGGACTGGTACGAGAAGAAGATGCGGGCCAACCTGGACGCCCTGGCGAAGGCGCTGCAATGACCACGCTCCCCCCGCCCCGGCCGCTCGTCTCCCTCCGCGACCTGTGCGTGGAGTTGGGCGGCAACCCGATCCTGCGCGGCGTTACGGCGGGCATCAGCCGCGGCAACGTCACCGCGCTCATCGGGCTGAACGGGTCCGGCAAAACCACCCTGCTCCGCGCCCTGGTGAACGAGTACCCGCACAAGGGGACGATTCAGTTCCACTGCGGGCACGACCACTCGAAGCCGTACCCGGAGGCGATCGGGTACGTGCCGCAGCGGCTCACGCTCGACGCGCGGTTGCCGCTCACCGTCGGCGACTTCCTGGCACTGACGCTCTCCCGCCGCCCGCTGTTCTTCGGCATCTCGAAGAAGGTGGCCGCGCGGAGCCGGGCGATGCTGGAACGCGTCGGCGTGTCGGAGTGTTTAGACGTGCCGGTAGAGGGCTTGTCCGGCGGGCAGTTGCAGCGCGTGCTGCTCGCGCTAGCGCTCGAACCGCAGCCGGAGCTACTGTTGCTCGACGAGCCGGGCGCCGGCATCGACTTCAAGGATCAGAAGAAGTTCTACGAGTTGATTTCGTCCATCAACCGCGAAACCGGTGTGACCGTGCTGCTGGTGTCGCACGACCTGAACATGGTTCAGGCCCATGCCCACGACGTGCTATGCCTGCGGGGCGGGGCGATCCAGTGCCAGGGACCGCCGAACGAGATCCTTACGCCGATCAACATGTCGCTCGTCTTCGGTGCGGAACTGCACATGTTCCCGCACCGCTTCGGTACTTGAGAAGCAGC
>JAYUBA010000921.1:0-5002 GCA_043741075.1 Frigoriglobus sp. | reverse complement strand
GGTTGAACACGCCGTTGGAGATGACCAGGTCCACCGACCCGTCGGCGGCCGGCAGTCGGTCGGCCTCGCCGTGGTGGAACGCGACGTTCGCGACGCCGACGGCCGCCGCGTTGGTCCGGGCCTTCTCTACCATCTCCACGGTCACGTCCACGCCCAGGACGCGACCGGTCGGCCCGACCCGGCGGGCGGCGAGGACGGAGTCCACCCCCGCCCCGCAGCCGAGATCCAGGACCGTCTCGCCGGGGCGCGGCATGCCGAGGGCGAACGGGTTCCCGACCCCAGCGAACGACTCCGTGACCGCTGCGGGCAGGGCGTCGATCTCCACGGGGTCGTAGCCGAGGCGTTTCGCGCTGTCCGGTCCGGTCGGGTGTCGCTGCGGAGCCTTCGGGTCGAGGGCCACTTTCACGAACCGCTGCCGCATCGTGTATTTGATCTCGTCCACCGACTCCGACATGACGACCTCCTCGACTCGTAGTGAGCTTCTTGAGCGCGGGTCAGGGCTTGAGGTGCGGTCGGAGCAGGAGCGGCCCGGCCTCCTCCAGAAGTTGGTCGAAGATCTGCCGGTCGGTCATCCCCTTATCGATCATCTTCCCGAGGCTCTTCCGCCGCGCGTTCGGCAGCCCGCACCCGTTCGGGTTGCAACTCGCCAGCGTGTAGAAGTGCCCGGTACACACGTCCTTGCTCACCCCGCAGGTGCAGTAGGTGTTCGCCAGGAACCACTCGACCCGCTCGGCCCGGGTCCGCTCCCGGCCCGTGTCGGGCGGGTAGACGCTCGTCTCGACGGCTTCCGACGGCGGGGTCATCTTGACCCCGAGCCGCTGCCCGATCTTCAGTTCCGACGACTCCAGTTCCCCGACCACGAGCCGCAGCACGGTCCGCTCCCGCCACGGGGTCACCGCCTTCACCACGGCCTTGATCGGCGGGTCCGCCTGGAGGTGAACCGTGTCCCCCGCGTTGAGCGACCGGCCCCACCGCATGGCCTCGTGGTCGAGGGCCAGTTCGAGTTCGCCGCTGAACACATGGAGGAAGGTGAGCGTGCCGGGCAAGCCCTCGTCGGCCCACCGCTTCCGGAGCCACGCCTTTTGTGCGGCCCGCTTCGTCTCGATTTCGGCCGGGGTGAACTTCGGCTTCTCGCCCTCCTTTAACCGAAGGCTCCCGTGCATGTCGAACTCGGTCACCGCGTCGGCCAGCATGACGACCGAGACCGGGTTCTTCTTCCGGTCGAGTTTGAGCCACGCCCACACCCGGTCGCCGGGCTGGAACTGGTCGAGCCGCCCCCACCACCCGCCCACCTTCACCTCGGCGTCCGGTTCGAGCGCCCAGGTCTTCGCCTCCGCCTCGCCGTCGAGGAGCAGCGTCACCGTGCGGGCCTTCGCGTCGGTGCCCTTCACGGTGGCGAACGGCTTCGGCAGGAGCCGCAGGAACTCGGCCGTACCGGCCACCTCCTTGACCGTCTTGTTCGCCTCGTCCGGGGTCGGCGGGGCGGGCTGCCGGGCCGCGTAGATCGAGCCGTCCGGGTACTCGGCGGCCCACGCGAACCACTTCACCTGAACGCTATCGACCCATTCGAGAGTGTAGCCCTTGAGTTCCCCGTCCACGCACCGCCCGGCCACGTCCCACAGCGACTTGGTTTCCGCGTCCCGGAACCGGCCGGCCGAATCCTTCGGGGCCGGGGCGAGGGTGACCTTGCGGGCCGGAGCGACCGGCGTCCCGGCCGGCGTCGGAACCCCCGCGTCGGGCTTCGACACCCCGGACGCATCGGGGTCGGGGGCCTTGTACTTCCTCGGCTGGGACGCGAGCGGGCGGTAGGCCGACGCGGTCCGGGTCTTCGGCTCCCAGAGCGCGACGAGCGGTTCGCCGTCGATGTCGTCGGTGAGGAAGCCGCTCTTCTCCAGAGCCTCGACCGGGTACGCCCGCGCGGCCTTCCCGGTCCACACGCCGAGAACCTCGTCACCCGCCTTGAGGCGCGGGTCCGCCTTGCCACGCGACTTCACCGCGTCCGGGTTCTCTTCCGAGGGCAGTTCGACCGGCAGGTACTTATCGGACATGCGGTAGGCGACGGCGTCCGGGTACTTCTCCAGCCACCACCCCCAGTCGCTCACGACCGTCGGGACCGGCGTCAACCGCGTGCCCTTCTTCGGTCCCTCGAAGGCCACCCCGGACAGGCACGAGTAGAGCGTCCCGTCCTTGTGCTTCATCACCATGACGCCGTTCCGCCATCCGTGGAAGCGGAACTCGTAGGACGGGGCGAACCCGCGCGCGTACCCGGCGTCCGGGTCGTAGACGAACACCCCGTAGCTGTCCGAGATGACCCGGTACGCGTTGAGGAAGAACCGGACGGGGATGGCCCCGCCGTCGGAGTACCCGCGGGTCCACGACAGCACCCGGTCGCCGGGCTTCAGCTCGACGGCCCGGCGCTTGGCCTCGTCCCGACAGTGCGAGCAGGTCGGGTTCACGAGCGTCGGGAACGCATCGGGCTTGGCTACAACTGGCGGCTCGACGGCCAGGCACATGCACACCACCAGGGGCAGAATCGACACCGCAAGGGCAAGGGGCCGCATCAGGAGTTCTCCTTCGTCAGGGTAGTTCCGTCCCAAACACGTTATTGAAGCGGCGGGTAAAGTTCGCCGGGGCGGATCGCGTTACAACGCCGACGGCCACGGCCGACGACTGTCATTTCTTCTTGGTGCGCGGGTCGTCGGCCGGGTCGAGGTAGGTGATCGTCCACGGGCCGTCGCCGTGGAACTGCACCACGGTCTCGCCCTTCACCCAGACGTAGTGCTTCATGCCAGGGGGCCACGTCCCGTATGAGCCGGCCGGCATCGCCTCGCCCTTCGTCATGTCGAACGTGTTCCCCATGCCGAGGTTGAAGGTGCCCGCGATGACCGTCACCCGCTCCGGCTTGGGGTGCGTGTGCGGCGGAATCCGATAGCCGTCGGGCACCTTGACCCGGAACACGAACGGCCCCGGCTTCGTGGGATCACCTTCGAGTACCGCGAACTTCGCCCCAGGCGGCAGCGAGGGCGGGCCGTCCTGCCACTTCAGGGCGTCGGGCCGGCAGATCGCCGCCTCCATCTTGTTGTCGTGGGCCGGCACCCCACTGGCGAACCAGACGACGAGGGCCACGGCCACGGTGAACGCGACGGCGACAACGGGTAACCGCATGACTGATGCTCCTTCTCGGAGTCGGGGTCTTACCCCGGCGCCGCGCGTTCGCGAACGCGCGACACTGGCAGGTTAGAGGGGCGAGTCGCGGGGCGTTACGGGAGAAGGGTGATACCCCGTGGCGGGGTCATAAGCCGGGCTTATCGACGGCGGCATCGAGAAGTGACAGGAAGTCGCGGGCCGCGCGGGACAGGACGCGGCGGCGGTCGGTCACCACGAGCAACTCGCGGGCGCAACCGACGCCCTCGACCTCGACGGCGTGGAGCCGGCCGGCGGCCAGGTCCGCCCGCACCGCGAACGCCGACAGGACGGTTACCCCGGCGCCCCGCAGAACGGCTTCCTTGATGGCCTCGTTGCTGCCGAGTTCCAGTACGACGCGGAGGTCGGAGAGCGCCCGCCCGGCCCGCTCCAGGGCTTTCTCGAAGCCGTGCCGCAGGCCCGACCCGGCTTCCCGCAGGACGAGCGGGTGGGCGGCGAGTTGGTCCAGCGTCACCCTCTTCGTCTTACCCAGGGGGTGGCCGGGCGGGGTCACGACCACCATCCGGTCGTCGGCGAGGTGGCGGAACTCCAGGTGCGGGTCGTCGTTCCGCCGCCCGACCAGCCCGATACTGACCTCGCCCCGCCCCACCTGCCCGATCACCGCCGCGCTGTCGCTGACGGCGGCCTTCACGCGGACGAGCGGGTGCTTCGCGCCGAAGGCCGCGAGCAGGGCGGGGAGCAGGTGCTGGCCGGGGATCGAGCTGGCGGCGATGGCGAGTTCGCCCTCGACCGGCGTTTCACGGCCGGTGACCTCCCGGCGGGCCTCGCGGTGGAGGTCGAGGATGCGGCGGGCGTAGTCGTGCAGCCGGCGGCCGGCGTCGGTGAGTTCGACCTTCCCGCCGGTTCGGCGAAACAGCGGGACGCCGAGTTCGCGTTCGAGGGCGTGAATCCGCTGACTGACGGCCGCCTGGGTCAGTCCGAGGGCGCGTGCGGCGGCGGTGAAGCTCGTCCGCTCGGCCGCCTCCGTAAAGGTGTCGAGGTGCGGGAGTGGTTCGGTGGTCATGTCGGAAGCACCTTGCTCGGTGGTCGCGCCGCCGAGGACGGCTCCGGGGCGACCTGTGACTCGGCGGCGACTTCGATCGGGCGTGTCGTCGGGCGCTCCAGTGGCCCTTGCCCTAGATCAGGATGGCTGAATCGGTTTGCCACCAAGGGCGGCGGCTCTCTGGTTTCACACATTCAGGGGTCGGCCGGTGTACGTCCACTTATACGGCTTGGCTCACGATGTACGCCAGGATCTTCTCCCGCAGGTCATCCGTCGATCGGAAGGTCTCCCGCCGCAACACGCGCCGGGCCTGCACGCGGAACCAGATCTCCACCCGGTTCAGCCACGACGTGTGCTCCGGCACGTACACGAATCGCACCCGATGAGTGGCGCCGATCGGGAATGCCTTCCGCGCCGCTACCGAGTTCAGCACGCCGCTCGTCCCCTTCTTCCCCAGCGACTCGGCCGCGATCCCGCACAGCGACGCCGCCCACTGCACCAGCGTCGTCGAACAGTGCGTCGTCCGGTTGTCCGCCACGACGATCCACTCCGCCTCGGGGTCGGCCCCGACGGTCTGTTCGATGTGGGCGGCGAAGTCCTTTTCACCCCGTGTCGCCTGAACCGTCGGAGCGATCACCTGCCCGGTGGCCACCTCGAAGTTCCCCATCAGGCACCGGGTTCCGTGGCGCGTGTACTCGAAAGCGACCCTCTCGATGTGACCGGGCCGCATCGGCTCGGTCGGAGCGATCCGCTCCTGCGCTTGAATGCCAGTCATCTCGTCCACGCAGATGGTGATTCTCACGACGGGGTTCTTCC
>JAYUBA010000920.1:0-5006 GCA_043741075.1 Frigoriglobus sp. | reverse complement strand
ACCACAACACAAGAGGGCAGAATCAACTACCGCGGGCGCCAAACGCGCGGGGCCGGTTGACCCCGCGCCGGAATCGGCGACAATAAGAGGGAAGCAAGCAGGCAAGGAACACGTGGGCCTCGGAGATCACGTTATGCCCGGCCCGGCCACCCTCCCCGAAGCGGATGTCGAACTGGAGCAGAAGACGAAGCGGCAGCCGCCGTACAACGTCGTCCTGCTGAACGACGACGACCACACCTACGAGTACGTGATCGAGATGCTGAAGGCGCTCTTCGGCCACCCGGTCGAGAAGGGGTATCAGCTTGCCAAGATCGTGGACACGAAGGGGCGGGCGATCGTCTGCACCACCAGCCTGGAGCGGGCCGAGTTGAAGCGCGACCAGATCCACGCCTTCGGCGCCGACCCCCGCATCCCGCGGTGCAAGGGGGCCATGACCGCGGAACTGGAAGCGGCCGAGTAAGAAATGATAAGTGCTAAATGATGAAGGCTGAATGGAAGGCAAGGCAAATGCCGCCCTCTTCCATTCAGCCTTCATCATTTAGCACTTATCATTTCCGCCCTACTTCTTCTCTTCCTTCACCACCTTGACCGACTTGATGACCACGTCGGTGGTGGGCACGTCGTCGAAGCCCTTGGCGGTGCCAGTGCCCACGGCCTTGATCTTATCGACCACGTCCAGCCCCTCGATCACCCGGCCGAACACGCAGTACCCGGCCCCGTCGGCGGCCTTCGCCTTATCGAGGAACGTGTTGTCCTTGACGTTCACGAACCACTGAGCGGTGGCGCTGTCGGCGGCCTTCACGCCGCCCACGTCCTTGCCGAGGCGGGCCATCGCAATCGTGCCCTTCAAGTTGGACAGCCCGTTGCTCGACTCGTTCTTGATCGGGTCGCGGCTCTTCTTCTCCTTCATCCCCGGCTCGAACCCGCCGCCCTGGATCATGAACGTGGGGATGACCCGGTGGAAGATGGTGCCGTCGTAGTGCTTGTCGTCCGCGTACTGGAGGAAGTTCTTCACCGTGCCCGGCGCCTTGTCCTCGAACAGCTCGATCTTGAAGCTCCCCATGTTGGTCTCGACGACCACCACCGGGTTGGCGGCGCGGGCCGTGCCGGCGACCACGCTGAACACCACGAAGCACAGGATGAGCACTTTGACCGACATCATGGTTGACCTCCGCGTACGCCGACCGGCCCCGCGCGGCGCCCGCCGCGCAAAACGGCGGGTGCGTCTCGCACTGCGATTGTATGCGCAACCGCGGGCGGCAGCGGGGCGAAATTCGGTCGGCCCGTTACGCGGCGTTCCGCACCCAGGCCATTGACGCGGGCCGCGCCGGGGCGACAATTGGCCTGCCGCCCGCTTCCTCCCTCCCAGGTGACTCATGTTCCGTCCGCTGCTCGCCGGCCTCCTCGCCGCCGGCCTCGTGTTCGCCGCCGGCTTCTCCGATTCCACCGCACAAGACAAGAAGGACGAGAAGAAGGAGCCGCCCAAGAAGAAGGAGCGGATCGCGATCGCCGAGCCGAAGGACGTGGCGAAGGACGCGGACTTCGCCATCCAGGGCGAGTACACCGGGAAGACGCCAGGTCAGGCAAAGGTCGGCGTGCAAGTCGTCGCCAAGGGGCTGGGCGAGTTCGATGTCAAAGTGCTGATCGGCGGCCTGCCGGGCGACGGGTGGGACGGCAAGACCGCGGCGAAGGTCACCGCCAAGAGGAACGACGACGGCACCGCCACAATTTCCGGTGAGAACACCACCGGGAGCATCGCCCGCGGCACGCTGACGCTCCAGCAAGGGCTGGCGGAGAGCACCCTCGCGAAGGTCGCGCGGAAGTCGGACACCCTCGGCAAGAAGCCGCCGGAAGGCGCGGTCGTGCTGTTCGGTGCGGAAGGTGACGAGAAGAACTGGAACGGCGGCAAGATCGTGACACTCTCCGACGGCAAGTACCTGGACGTGGGCGTGAAGAGCAAGGAGAAGTTCGGGGCGTTCACGGCGCACGTCGAGTTCCGCCTTCCGTGGATGCCGAACAGCACCGGCCAGGGCCGCGGCAACAGCGGCGTGTACTTCCAGGACCGGTACGAGTGCCAGGTGCTCGACAGCTTCGGCCTCGCCGGCGAGAACAACGAGTGCGGCGGCATCTACACGCAGCACAAGCCGAGCGTGAACATGTGCCTGCCGCCGCTGGCGTGGCAGACGTACGACATCGAGTTCGTCCCGGCGCAGTTCGCGGACGGCAAGAAAACGAAGAACGGCCGGGCGACGGTGTACCACAACGGGGTGAAGATCCACGACGACATCGAGTTCCCCAAGGAGTGCCCCGGCGGCGCGAAGGAGGACGCCACGCCCGGCCCGTTCCAGTTCCAGAACCACGGCGACCCGGTGGTGTACCGCAACGTGTGGGCCGTCCACGTGAAGTGAGTTCCGTTGCGCCCACACGTTGCAACGTGTGGGCTTATACTGTTCCCTCTCCCAGGTGCCATCATGTCTCGCCTGCTTGCTCTCGCCGCGCTCGCGCTGGGCGCCGCGCCGGCGTTCGCCGCCGACAAGATGAACGTGCTGTTCATCGTCTCCGACGACCTCACGAACAACACCCTCGGCTGCTACGGCAGCAAGGTGGCGAAGTCGCCCAACATCGACAAACTTGCGGCGAAGGGCGTGAAGTTCGATCGCGCGTACTGCCAGTTCCCGCTGTGCAACCCGTCGCGGGCGAGCTTCCTCACCGGGCTGCGGCCGGACACTACAAAGGTGATCGAGAACGCGACGCAGTTCCGCAAGAACATGCCCGACGCGCAGAGCCTCGGCCAGACGTTCCAGACGGGCGGCTATTCCGTGGCGCGCGTCGGCAAGCTGTACCACTACGGCGTGCCCGGTCAGATCGGCACCGACGGCCTCGACGACAAGCCGTCGTGGCAGAAGACGATCAACCCGCGCGGGCGCGACAAGGACGACGAAGACAAAGACCTCATCTTCACGCTCACGCCGAACGCGAAAGGCTCGGGGCGCTTCGGCGGCAGCCTCAGTTGGCACGCCTCGGAAGGCGACGACGCCGAGCAGACCGACGGCAAGATCGCGGACGAAACGATCAAGCTGCTGGAGGCGAACAAGGGCAAGCCGTTCTTCCTCGCGTGCGGGTTCTTCCGCCCGCACACGCCCTACGTCGCGCCGAAGAAGTACTTCGACATGTACCCGCCGGGTGAGCTCGTACTCCCGAAGGTGCCGGACGGCCACCGCGCCGCCGGCCCCGCGCCCGCGTTCGGCAGTGGCAAGGCCGAGCAGGACAAGATGACCGACGACCTCCGCCGTCAGGCGCTCCAGGCGTATTACGCCTCGACGACATTCATGGACGCTCAAGTCGGCCGCGTACTCGCCGCGCTGGAGAAACTGGAGCTATCGGACAAGACGATCGTGGTGTTCATCAGCGACCACGGCTACCACCTCGGCGAACACGGGCTGTGGCAGAAGATGAGCCTGTTCGAGAACTCGTGTCGCGTGCCGCTGATCGTTTACGACCCGCGCGCGAAGGGCAACGGCAAGGTCTGCGCCCGCACGGTGGAACTGGTCGATCTGCATTCGACGCTCGCGGACCTCGCGGGCCTGCCCGTGCCGGACGGCAAGGACGCGAAGGTTCCCAAACTCGACGGCAAGAGCGTGAAGCCGCTGCTCGACGACCCCGGCGCGAAGTGGGACAAGCCGGCGCTCACGCAGGTCACCCGCGGCGGTGCGAAGGACGCGTTCCAGGGCTACTCGGTGCGGAACGAGCGCTACCGGTACACCGAGTGGGACGGCGGGAAGAGGGGCGCGCAACTCTTCGACTACGACACCGACCCCGGTGAACTCAAGAACCTCGCCGCCGACCCGGCGCACGCCGATGTGGTGAAGATGTTGAAGGTGCTGCTGCCGAAGAAATAAAAATCAGCCGCACGATGAACGCAGAGAAAGACACGACAAGAAGGAAGGCCGTGTTTGAAAACAGTCTGCTCTCTTGTCTTATCGTGCCTTTTTCTGCGTTCATCGTGCGGCTACTCTTGTCTTCGCTTCGCCCCCCGCACCGCGACGGCCTTAAGCGGGTCGTCGGGCCAACTGTGCTTCGGGTAGCGGGCGCGCAGTTCCTTCCGCACGAGCGGGTAGCCGTTCGCCCAGAAGCTCGCGAGGTCGTCCGTCACCTGCTGCGGCCGTGCGTTCGGCGCGAGCAAGTGGAGCAGCACCTTCACGCGACCGCGCGCGACGCGCGGCGTCTCCGTCAGCCCGAACATCTCCTGAATCCGCGCCGCCAGCACCGGCGGTCGGCCCTCCGCGTACTCGATCTGAATGTGACTCCCGCTCGGCACCTCAATGCGCTCCGGGGCTTCACTCTCCACCGCCTGGAGCTGTTGGTAACTCAGTTGGCCCTTGAGGAAGTCGAGCCACGGGCCGGTGCGCACGTCCGCGAGCGAGCGGCGGTTGCGGCACAGCCATTCGAGCGCGTCGCGCAGGTCGGCGGCCTCGAACGCGGGGAGGTTCAGGTCCGGTACCCACGCCCGCAGGCACCGCACGCGCGTGCGGAACGCGCCCGCCGCGGAATCCGGTGTCGGCAGCACCTTCTCCAGTCGCTCCGCGGCGGCGGCGGCCAGCACGCTCGTGGCTTCGGATTCGTCCGCGATGTGCGCGTGTACTTCGTCCAGAACGAGATCGTCGAAGCGCGTCATTTTCCGCGCCGCGAGCCGTTCTGTCTTGTCGTCGAAGGTCACTTCGATGCGAGTGGTGATGCGTTCGGGCGGAAGCCACTCGCGCTCGACGCCGGACGCGAGCCGCACGAACGAGTCCGCGCCGCCGGCGTCCACATCGACGCACACGAACAGCTCCGGTTCGCTCACGCCGCTGGTGGGCGCGAGCCGCACGCCGCGCCCGCCGACCATCAGCCCTTTGCTTGGGTCCGCGTCCCGCCGCAGTGCCACCCGATCCGGAAAGGCAACGAGGAGCGACCGCAGCAGCGCCTCATCGGCATCGATGGACTCGTTTGAAGCAGGCATGTCTCGT
>JAYUBA010000919.1:0-5008 GCA_043741075.1 Frigoriglobus sp. | reverse complement strand
TCCCTTCAGGGAGGGGCCGGGGGTGGGTCTTCTCTTGCCATCGTAGGGGCATTGCGCCCGCGCCCACAAGACGCGATGCTCCCGGTCGTGTAAAATTCCCCTTCCGCCTTTTGCCCTCTCCCCTTGCGGGAGAGGGTGGCGGCGCCTCGCCGCCGGGTGAGGGGGTGCTGAGCTGTCCGTGAATGGCGAAACGGTCTTGGAGCGCATCGGTTCACCCCTCACCCGGCGGCGAAGCGCCGCCACCCTCTCCCGCAAGGGGAGAGGGCCAAGACAAATCCACACCGAGATGCCGCGATGACCGCACCGAACGCGTTCCAGCCCATCCCCGGTCAGGACGACTTGCAACAAGTCGAACGCGACCTGACATTCTACCCAAGCACCAACACCAACCCAAAGGTGCTGACGCGCGAGCAGGTCGAGCGCTTCAACCGCGACGGCTACATCCTCCCGCTTCGCATCTTCACAGATGCGGAGGTGGCGGGCCTACGCACATACTTCGACAACCTGCTCGCGAAGTACATGTCAGAAGGGAAGGACAGCTACTCGATCAGCTCCGCGCACTTGCGGCACGGCCGCGTGTGGGACGTACTCACCAACCCGCGGATCGTGTCGATTGTGTCCGATTTGATCGGCACCAGTGTTGTCGCGTGGGGGTCGCACTTCTTCTGCAAGATGCCGCGCGACGGCAAGACGGTGAGCTGGCACCAGGACGCGAGCTACTGGCCGCTCACGCCGAGCAAAGCCGTGACCGTGTGGCTCGCTATCGACGACGCGGACCGCGGCAACGCGTGCATGAGGTACATCCCCGGCACGCAGGTGCTCGGTCACCTCACCTACAAGCTGAGCGAGAACGACCCGTCGAACGTGCTGAACCAGATCGTACCGGAGGTGGAGAAGTACGGCGACCCGGTGTACGTGGAATTGAAAGCGGGCGAGGCGTCGCTTCACTCCGACTTGCTGCTTCACGGCTCAGAGGCGAACGTGTCCGACCGCCGCCGCTGCGGGCTGACGCTCCGCTACACGACGGGCGACGTGCGGGCGTACATGGGCTGGCACGACAAGGGCGTGGTGGTGGCCGGCGACCCGCCGCCGCACTGGGGTAACCGCGCCCGACCGGAAGAAGAATGAGTGAAGAGTACTCACCGCGGAGACCGCGGAGGACGCAGAGAGAAAGATGAATTGATAAGCTCTCTTCTCCGCGGCCTCTGCGTTCTCCGCGGTGTATCATCGGAGCCGTCATGCCCCGTCGCTTGTTCGCGGAAGTGTTCGGCACGTTCGTCCTCGTCTTCGCGGGCACCGGGGCCATCGTGTTCGACGCCGCCAACCCCGGCAAGATCGGGCACGTCGGCGTCGCGCTCACGTTCGGCCTCGTCGTGCTGGCGATGGCCTACGCGGTCGGGAACGTGTCCGGGGCGCACCTGAACCCGGCGGTCACGGTCGGGCTGTGGGCGGCCCGCCGCGTGCCCGGTCGCGCGGTGCTGCCGTTCGTCGCGGCGCAACTCGTCGGGGCGTTCGCCGCCAGCGCGCTTCTCTTCGCCATGTTCCCCGACCACCCGACGCTCGGCGCGACGCTCCCGCACGGCCCGCCGTGGCACTCGTTCGTACTGGAAGTGTGGCTCACCGCGGTGCTGGTGTTCGTCATCCTCGCGGTGACCATTGCGGAGCCGTCGGTGCGCGCGCTCGGCGGGGTGATCGTCGGCGCGGTGATCGCGCTCGAAGCGCTCTTCGCCGGGCCGATCTCCGGGGCGAGCATGAACCCGGCGCGGTCGCTCGCGCCGGCGATCCTGTCTGGCTCGGCCCAGCACTTGTGGATGTATCTCGTCGCCCCGCTGGTGGGGGCGCTGATCGCCGTGCCGACGTGCGCGATCATCCAACAACCGGGTTGCTGCCGCGAAGGGGCCTGCCGATGACCGACCGCAAGATTCGCGTCCTGTTCGTGTGCGTGGAGAACTCGAACCGCAGCCAGATGGCGCAGGCGTTCGCCGCGATGTACGGCGGGGACCGCGTTGAGGCGCTGTCGGCGGGCAGCCGGCCGAGCGGGAAGGTGAACCCGAAGGCGGTCGCGGCGATGGCCGAACTCGGCTACGACCTGGGCGCGCATTCGTCAAAGGGGCTGGACGACTTCAACGGCACCGAGATCGACGCGGCCGTGACGATGGGGTGCGGCGACGCGTGCCCGCTGGTGAAGGCCGCCCGCCGCTTCGACTGGCAAATCCCCGACCCGCGCGAGATGCCGCCGGAGGAGTTCCGCGAGGTGCGCGACCTGATCGGCGCCAAGGTGAAGGGACTGCTCAAGGAACTGGGCGTTCAGTAGGCCCGCCGAGGCGAGCTTCTTCTGGCCCTCTCCCCTTGCGGGAGAGGGTGGCCGGCGCTTCGCCGGACGGGTGAGGGGTGAACGTCTCCCCACTCGAACCGCTCACCCGCTCGCTTCGCTCGCTGCCCTCTCCCGCAAGGGGAGAGGGCGAAGATAAAGCCGTGCCGCTCGGCGGGCGGCACCTACCGAAGTCACTTCTTCTTCGGCCCGCCTTCTACGGTCACCGTGATCGGCACCACCGCGTAGGTCGGGACCGCACGCTGCGGGGCGTTGTTCCCGCCCTTCGGCGGCGGGGCCGCGGTCTGCCCGCGCAGCACCAGCGTGTGGACCCCGGCCGGCAGATTCGCGGGAATGTCGATGCTGACTTTCAACTCCGTGCCGCCCGGTTGCGCGGTGCCGACCGGCGGCGTCGGCTGGTTGCCCTGCGGACGCGGCCCGATGTTCGGCGTCGCGGAGAAGAGTTGGATCGCGTCCTTGAACGCGCCGTTGCGGGTCACCTTCAGCGTCACCTCGACCTTGCCCCCGGCCTTCGCGGTCAGTTCCGTCTCGGTCGGCGTGAGCGCGAACGGCGCGTCCCCGCGAACCGCGAGCGCCATGCCGTCGCCGCGGTCCATGCGGGTAATCATCGGGCTGTTCGGAATCTGGTTCTGCTGCACGCCGACCGCGGGCCACGTCACCGTGAACGGCCGAGCGGTGTGCTTCAGGCCGCCGGCCTTCGCTTGAACATTTACGAAGCCCTCGAAGTCCGCCGCGTCCTTGTCCGCGACGAGCACGAGCGTGCCGCGGGTCTGGCCCACGCCGATCACCTGCTTCGGGCACGTCACGCCCTTCGGCAGATTCGTCGCGCTCAGTTCGATGGCGTCCGTGAAGCCGTCGAAGCGGAAGACGAACACCGCGAACACCGCGGCCCCGCCCTTCGCGAGCGTGCCGGCGTCCGGGAGGTGCGGCGTCAGCGGCATCACCGCGAGCCGGAAGTCGGGGTTCTCCTTCGCGATCCGCAGCACATACTGGTCGCGGACGCCGAACTGCGCGGCGGCTTCGCGTGTGGACACCATCACCTTGTATGTGCCGTCGGCGGGCACCGCGAAGCGGTAGCGGCCGGGGTCGTCGCCCTTCGTGTAGAACTGGTTCGGGCTGAGCGTGTCCGGGCCGTCGTCCTGTTCGGTAATCACCTTCCCCTTCTCGTCGGTGAGGATGAAGTACGCGTCCACCGGCGAGCCGATGCGCTCGGCGAACACTTCGAGCGTCCACACCTCGCCCTTCTTCGCGGCGAACGTGTACCAGTGCCGCTCGCTCTTCTTCGCGATGCGCCCGGCGACATCGCACGGCACCGTCACAGACTGCGCCGCGTCCGCGGTGTTGTTCTTCTCGTTGTCGAAGACGAGTGCGTTCGCGCCCGCGAGCAGCGGGTTGCCGCCCGCGGACGTTGGTTCGTGTACGTCGATCATCGCGGCCGTCGGCGCGACGGACCAATTCGACATCGGCGCGGCCTTCGGCCCGGCGACCGGGGGGAACACCGCGTGAACCCAGGGTTTGCTCGTCACCGTGAGCCGGTAGAAGTGATCGACGCCGCCGGTGGTGTACGCGAACTGCGACAGCCGCACGACGTAATCGCCGTCCTTCGGCGCGAGGAAATCGAGGACCGCGTCGCCGCCGCGGTAGCCGCGGTTTGACGCGAGTTGCTTGCCGTCCGGCCCGCTCACCATCAGGTCGGCTTGCAGCTTACTGTCGATGCTCGTCGTCAGGCAGTACACCACGATGTTTTGCCCGGCCTTCGCCTTGAAAGCGACGAAGTCCACGTCGGTAGGGGCGCTGATGACGCCGTTCACGGTGGTGTCGAGGTCGATCTTCTGCGCCTGCGGCACGTCGTTGTTCGGCTCGGCTTCGCTCACGTCCGTCATGTTGCCGACGACGAACGCACGCGGGTTGCTCAGGCCGCTCTTGCTCACGACGCGCACGTCGAATGTGCCGGTCGCGTCCTTCGGCGCGGTCACCTTGAACTTCACCGCGGCAGACGGTTGGCCCTTCGGTGCCTTCGGATCGACGGTCGCCTTGCCGACCGGCTCGGCCTTGAACCCCTTCGCGCTGAACAGCAACTTCTCGTCGCCGTCGAAGCCGACCCCGGCGAAGGTGACTTCCACCGTGACGCCGGCCTTCGCACCGGGAGGGAACACCGTGAGCAGTTGCGGACCGGGCTGTGCGGTGGCGGACCCGGCCGCGAGCAAGACCGTGAGTGTGGCGAGGACGCGACGCGCGAGCATGGCAGCTCTCCGGGTGAGATAGCTGAAGCGTAATCGGGCCGGACCGCGGGAACAAGGAGTAAGCCGCGCACGCGAAGCCGCGTATCATGTCGGTGGGTTCATTCTTCGTGGAGGGAGACAATGCAGACGTGGCGCGTGCCGCACATGGTTGCGGCGGGGTTCGTGGGGCTGGTGCTGGCGGGGTGTCAGATGGGGCCGCAAGGCTCCGACGACCCGATGCCGACCGCCGGCCCGAATCAGGTGGTGCTCAAGGTGCCGGGCATGACCTGAGCCAGTTGACCGGCCAGCGTGAGCGCCGCGCTCACGACTCTACCGTGGGTAGAGCACGACACGATCAAGACCGACGGCAAGAAGCGGCAGGCGACGTTCACCGTGAAGGACCGCGCGAAGTTCAACCTGGTCGAGGTGAAACGGGCGCTCGGCCCGCGCTACG
>JAYUBA010000918.1:0-5010 GCA_043741075.1 Frigoriglobus sp. | reverse complement strand
GCGGATCATGCCGCGCATGTGCCAGCCGGGGTACGTGTTGTAGCTGACGTAGGCGACGCCGCTGGGCGTGAGGTGATTCGCGCACACGTTCAGGATGGCGTCCTGCACGGCGGGCGGCACCCACGAGAAGACGCCGTGGCAGAGGATGTAGTCGAAGTGGCCGTAGGTGTCGTCGATGTCGGCGATGCTGGCGTGCCGCAGGCTGACGTTCGCGAGGCCGGTTTTGCGGAGCGTGAGTTCGCCGTCGGCGATCTGCCGCGCCGAGAGATCGACGCCGACGAACCAGCTTTCGGGCAGCGCTTCGGCCATCGGGACGAGGTTCCCGCCGGCGGCGCAGCCGAGTTCGAGGACGCGGCACCGGGCGACCGGCGGCGGGGTCAGCCCGAACAGCGTGGCGACGGTCGCGAGCCGCGACGGGTGCGTCTGCGCGAACGGCAGGCTCTCGTACGGCACGTCGTCGTAGCTGTTGGTGGCGGGTGTGTCGCTCATGGTGAGGTTATGAGCGGACGGCGGCGGCGCGGCAAGCGGCGCATCATGCCCGCGTCGCGCCAAGCGCATCGTGAAGGGGCCGGGATGTCTTGGCCCTCTCCCCTTGCGGGAGAGGGTGGCGAGGCTTTGCGAGCCGGGTGAGGGGTAACCTTCGCGCGTGAAGTGAGTTTCGCGTGGTCCGAATAGCGCAGCACCCCTCACCCGGCGGCGAAGCGCCGCCACCCTCTCCCGCAAAGGGAGAGGGCCAAGACCAAGACACCCGCACCGGGGAACCGCCGGGGCTACTTTCCTGCTGTGCCCCGTTCCCACGGGCGCAACAACCTGTGTGAAGCCTGTGGGAACGTTCCAACTGACCGGCACCACTCACCGCCCGCGGCGTAACGCCGCAGTCAACGCTAACTCCGACCGGCGGCCCCGGTGCGGGCGGGTTTAGCATACCAGAGAGGGGGTGCCGTTCAGGCTGAAAGGTGCGCCGACGGATCCTCAGTCGGGTTTGGCCGGCCGAATCGCCAGGCACACAGGGCACCGAGAGCGACTCCCAAGGCGGCACCGCCGAACAAGATGGGTGTGGGGGCACCGTGGTTCATTTCGAGGCTGCGGCCGGAGGTGGTCACCCGGCTCTCAATCCGGGTCTCGGCCCCGAGGAGTCCGGCCGCGACCAGCCCGGCGAACCCGCCGACGAGCATGACGAAGAGGAATCCGATGACCCCGCTGACACCCTTGCGGCCCCACAAAGCCCCGATCGCCGCCCCAATCGGAGCCCCGAGAAGGAACCCGAAGAGCGCCGGCCCCAGGCCAAAGACGGTCCGCACGCTTGCAGTCCCCGCCGACCCGCCGGCTTCGGAACGACCTGAACTGTCCACGCCAGTGCTGACGCCTAAATTCTCCACCCCAATGCCGAGGGAGGCGGCGAGCAGGAGGCCAACCACGAGAACACAGGAGATCACCCGGAACCCGGAGACGCTTTCGGCCGATTTGCCCGGCATGGCTGTCCTCCCACACCGATTCGGGTACGTGCTGCCAGATGTGCGGGAGTTGGCGGCCCTCGTCGGTGGTAGTAGCATACCGGCGGTGGTGGGGCCTCGCAACCATTTCCGGGTGGTTCAAACCCTTCCAAAGGGTCCACCAAATCGGGTGCGACAGCCCACTAGCCCCTCGCCATCGCCCCGCCCGCACGGTATCATCGGGCACATCCCGCCTGCCCGCTCCCCTCCTGAGGTTTCCGCATGTCGCGCCGTCCCGCTCGGGTGATCGCGTTCTCCGGGTTCGCACTCGGTCTGGTTGTGGTGATGCTCGCGAGCACCGACCGCGCAGCCGTCGCGCAGCCGAAGGCGCCCGTCATCGTCGCCGCGCCGCAAGCGCCCACACTCAACACGCCGGCCAACTTTGGGGCGAAGGTCGGCGAAGAGGTCGAACTCGCGCTCACCGGCACCAACCTCGCCGACGCGACCGGCGTGATGCTCAGTTGCCCGGCGAAAGTGACCATCCCCACCGACAACAAGAACGGCACCGAACCGGGCAAGCTGCGGGTGAAAGTCGCGGTCGATCCGAAGTGCCAGATCGGCCTGTACACGGTGCGCGTCGCGACCAAACACGGCGTCTCGAACGCCCGGCCGTTCGTCGTCGATTCGCTCCCGCTCGTCGCCTCCACCGCGGCCAACCGCACGAAGGACACCGCCCAGGCGGTGACCGTGCCCAGCGTCGCGAGCGGCACCGTCGCGGCCGAAACGTCGGAGTTCTTCAAGGTGAAGGTGAACGCCAACCAGAAGCTCACCTTCGAAGTGCTGGCCCGGCGCATCGGCTCGCCGCTCGACCCCATCGTCGTGCTGCACGACGCGAAGACGAAGCGCGAACTGGTCGATCTGTACGCGGACGACACGCCCGGCCTTCAGGGCGACTGCCGGCTGACGCACACGTTCAAGGAGGCCGGCGAAATCCTGGTCGAAGTGCGCGACACGACGCACCGCGGCGGCGGCGACTTCGCGTACCGGCTCCGCGTCGGCGAGTTCCCCGGCGCGACGACCGCGTTCCCGCTCGCGGCCGAGCGCGGCAAGCCCGCGACCATCGGCTTCGCCGGACCGGACGCCGTCGCGCCGGTACTTGTGACCGCGCCAAAAGACCCGGCGCTGGCCGCGTTCTACGTCGCGCCGGCCGCGGGCGGCTGGCCGCTGCCGGTGCTGCTGACCGACTACCCGCAGAGCGTCGAGCAGGAGCCGAACGACGAACCGGCGAAGGCGAACAAGCTCCCGGTGCCGGGGGGCGTGTCCGCGAAGTTCGACAAGGCGAAGGACGCGGACCACTTCGCCATCACCGGCAAGAAGGGGCAGAAGCTCGCCATCTCTGTGCTGACGTTCGAGGTGAACTCGCCGGCCGAAGTGCTGGTTCGCGTGCTCGATTCAAAGGGCGCACAGGTCGCGGCGAACAACCCGGCCACGCCGACGAACCGGTTCGAGTTCACGCCGCCCGCGGACGGCGAGTATGTGATCGCGTGCGAGCACCAGAACTTCCTGTTCGGCCCGAACGAGGTGTACCACCTGTCCGTGGTGCCGGTCGGACCGGACTTCACCGTCGCGCTCGCGTTCGACCGCGGCGAGGCCGCAGTTGGAAGCGGCACCGGCGTGTTCGCGACCGTCGCGCGGCTGAACGGCTACGCGGGGCCGGTGGAACTGAGCATCGACGGCGACCCGGCGCTGAGCGGCAAGCTCACGCTCCCCGCCGGGCAGACGCTCGCGTTCGTGCCGCTGCTCGTGAAAGAAGGCACAAAGCCCGGCGGGTACGCGTTCCAACTGAAGGCGACGGCCGCCGCCGATGGCGTCACGGTGACGCGTTACGGCACGCTGACGGACGCGGTGAAGGCGAACTTCGGCGGGATGACGAACCCGCCGCCGGAGATGCTCAACCAGTGCGCGATGAGCGTTATCGAGAAGCCGCCGTTCGCGCTCAAGCTCACCGCCGACCCCACCTCCATCGAGAAGGGCAAGGCGGGCAAGATCGTGGTGGACGCGACCCGCGAGAAGGAAGCCGACGGCGACATCGTGCTGACCCCGCTCTTCGTCCCGCCGACGGTGGTGCCGGTGCTGAAGCCGATCGCGAAGGGCCAGACGAAGGGCGAAATTACGCTGACCGTGCAGCCGGCGTCGCCGGTCGGGCCGACGCCGCTGGTGTTCCGGGCGACGACGAAGGTGGGCGCGAAGGACTTCGCCTTCACCCCGCCGCCGGTGGTGATCGACGTGGTCGAGCCGAAGAAGGTGGAACCCAAGAAGGAGGAGCCGAAGAAGAAAGACAAGCAGTAGGCATTTTCGGCAGCCCTGGAAGGGCGATTGTGTGTAGCCAGTGGGCGCAAGCCCCTGGTGCCGGTCACGCGGCGCATCGTTCGCCAAGAGCCAGGGTCTCACGACCCTGGCTACACACAGTCGCCCTTCCAGGGCTTCAAGAACGAACTCACTTGCCCTTCGTCTTCGGCCCACGTTTGGGCTTGGCCGGGGGCGGCTCCGGGACGCCGGCTTCGCGGGCGTTCAGCGCCAGGATCAGCTTCTTCGGCGCGACCGCCCGGTAGCTCTCCTCCACCCACTCTTCGAGCAAATCGAGCGGCACTTCGTCGCCGGTGTTGAAGCGGCACGTCACCCACCCGCTCTTGCCCAGCCCGTACCCGGTCGGCTGGGCGTAGGGCTGCATCAGCGCGTACGAACTCGAGTCGGGCAACTTCATTGTGACCGACAGCACGCCGCCCGTGTGGTCGAGGGTGACGAAGATCTTCGCCTTCACCTTGATGGCGCGGTGCCCCCACGGGAAGTCCTCGGCGGCTTCCGGGTAGCTCATCGCGCGGTCGCGGAGGAAGGTCTCGGCGGTCGCGAACGGGTCTTCTTCCGGCATGCGCACCTCCGGTTGGTAACACCGCGGGCCGCGAGCGGTATCGTACTGTGAGTATCGGACCGCGGGCCGCGAAAACTACGGGGAGCGTCATGAACCTGTTCGCCAAGTTCGAAGCCGGGCTGCCGCTGGCGGATTTCCTCGCCAAGTACGGCACCGACGCGCACCGCGCGCGGTGGCAGTCGGCCGCGGAGCAAACGGCGCTCACCGACGCCCAGCGCGCGCTGCTCGGCACCTTCACCCGCCGCACGAACGTGCTCGTGCTCGCCGGCGCGTGGTGCGGCGACTGCTCGTCGCAGTGCCCGATCTTCGAGCGGATCGCGGGGGCCGCGCCGGTCGTGGTCACGCGATACCTCGACCGCGACGCGCACGCCGACGTGCAGGCCGCCCTCCAGGTGAACGGCGGCAACCGCGTGCCGGTCGCGGTGTTCTTCTCCGAAGACGGCTCCGAGGTGGCCCGGTACGGCGAACGGACGCTGGCCCGCTACCGGCAGCTCGTCGGCCAGCTCACCGGCGAGGGGTGCGCCACCGGACTCGTGAAGGGCGACGACCCGGTGCAGCGGGCGGTGGTGCAGGACTGGTTGAACGAGTTCGAGCGCGTGCAGTGGATCTTGCGGCTCTCCCCGCGGCTCCGCCGGTTGCACGGCGACT
>JAYUBA010000917.1:0-5015 GCA_043741075.1 Frigoriglobus sp. | reverse complement strand
AACACATCATGGCCGACGGGAAGTGGATCGCGGACCTGACGCCGGGGATGCCGGTGGCCGACGCGGCGCGGGCCGTGCTGACCGCGCGGTTCGCGGTGGTGCGGCACTACCTGCCGCTCGCCGCCGAGAAGCCGCAAGAGGACGACGAGTACGTTCACCAACTGCGCGTCGGCACGCGCCGCGCCGGCGCGGCCCTGCGCGTGTTCGCCGACGCGCTGCCGCGCAAGCTGCTGAAGGCGACCAAGCGCACGCTCCGCACCCTCCGCCGCGCGGCCGGCGACGCCCGCGATTGGGACGTGTTCCTCGCCTCACTCCCGGACGCGAAGGCGTTCGCCGCGGCACCCGCGAAGCCCGCCCTCGACTTCCTCATCGGGTACGCGATCGGCGAGCGCACCGCCGCGCAGGTGCGCCTGACGGCCGCCGCGGCCGAAGCCGGCCCGGTGTTCGCGGAGCAGAGCGACGAGCTGCCCGCGCGCGCCCGCGCGCGTCCGGGCGAAGGCGCGGACGAGGAGCCGCCCGCGGACTTCGGCGCGCTGGCCGCCGGGCAGTTGGGCGAACTGGTCCGCGCGTTCACCGCGGCCGTCGAGGCGAACCCCACCGAAGCGGACGCGCTCCACGCGCTGCGCATCGTCGCCAAGCGCCTCCGGTACGCGATCGAAATCTTCGCCGGCTGCTTCCCGCCCGCGATCAAGGAGACCATCTACCCGTCGGTGGAGCGCGTGCAGGATATCCTCGGCGACGTGCAGGACGCGGCGGTCGGGGTGCAGCGCCTGGCGTGCGTCCGCGGCACGGTTCGGGCGCGGATGCCGAAGCAACTGACCCGCATCCGCAAGGGCATCGACGGGCTGGCCGCGTCGCTCCGCGCGCGGGTGCCGGCCGGGAAGAAGGCGTTCGCCGCGTGGCACAAGGAGTGGCTGGAACTGATGAAGGGGCTGAAGCTCGAAGTGGCCGCGGCGACGGTGACGGCGTGACGGCGTGACGGCGATTCGCCGCGCTACCCGTTCGGCCCGAAGTCCGGCGGCGGGAGCGGCCCCGGTCCCGGTGCCGGCGGTCCGGGGCGAATCGGGTCGGCCGGCGGGCGCGGCGCGACATCGACGCCCGGATCCGCCTTCGCGCGGCTCGGGAAGCACGTGTCCATGAAGGCCGCGATCGGGGCGTTACACCCGACGAAGAACAGGCACACGAACGGCAGGATGCGGCGCATGGGCCGCTGATATCACGCGGGCGTAGGCGAGCCAAGGCCAATTCACCTCGCCGCGTGCCGCGTGAACTTCTCCAACACCGACTCCACCACCAGAATCAATTGCACCCGCCGTTCGACCTGGGTGTCCGCTTCGACGCACCGGTCCAGTAGCTCCATCAACCCGTCCGGGCCGACGCGGTCGGCGAACGCCTTCAGCCGCGCCGCCTCGGTCGCGTCGAGGCCGGTCACCGTCGCGCCGAGCGACAGCTTTAGCGCGTGCTCGACCGCTTCGATGAGGAACTTGAGCACGAGCGACGCCCGCATCCGCTGCGCCGCGGTGTCCTTGCCCGCGTCCTCGTGGAACTTCGCCCACGCCTCCGCGAGCGGTTGGAAGCTCGGCCGCGGCGCGGTCAGCCCCTCCACCAGCTTCTGACGCACCTGCCAGATGGAATCGTCGTCGAGCGCCAGCGCGCGCGAGACGCTACCGCTCCCGAGCCGGGCGAGGCGGTCGCGCTTCGCCGCGTCCCCGACGCCGCGCGTCGCGAGGATGGCGACCACGTCGGCGTGGGCGAGCGGCGCGAACCGCACCACCTGGCACCGCGAGAGGATGGTCGGCAACTGGCGGTCGGTGCCGGTGCCGATGAGCAACAGGAGCACGCCGGGCGGCGGTTCCTCGAGCGTCTTGAGGAACGAGTTGGCGGACGATGCGTTAAAGTCGTCCGCGTCCGCCACGATGCCGATCTTGCGCGGGCCGCGAGTGGGCTTCCGCGCCATTTGCGAACAGAACGCGCGCATGTCATCGACGGCCAACTCGTGCTTTCCTTCGGGCGTGCGGAGGACCAGCAGGTCGGGGTGCGATTCGGCTTCCACCTGCGCGCACGCCGGGCAGCGGTCGCACGCGGTCATCTTCGCCGGCGGGCGCTCGCAGAGGAACGCCTTCGCCAGTTCGCGCGCGAACATCCGCTTGCCGACGCCGTCGGGGCCGACGAGCAGGTAGGACTGCCCCAGCCGGTTGGCGTCGATGGCGGTGAGGAACGTGTTTCGAGGCCCGTCCTGCCCGCGAATGCGGTCCCACGCCATGATTGGTTCCTTGTGCGGAGCGGCTTGTTTTCTGTTCTGACCTCCCCCCTTGAGGGGGAGGTGGCGAGGCTTTGCGAGCCGGTGGGGGGTGAGATGTCGCACCGTCCGTATCGCCACCCCCCACCACGTACTCGCCACGCTCGCCCACCCGAACGGCGTGGTGAGATGTCGTACCGTCCGTATCGCCACCCCCCACCCGGCGGCGAGGCGCCGCCGACCTCCCCCTCAAGGGGGGAGGTCAAAACAAAAGAAGGCGTGCGCCGCCTTTTCACTCTTGCACGTTCCACCCGTGGTCCGCGAGGAGCCGGCCCGCCTCGCGCCGCACCACCCGCTGCACCGCGTCGGCGTCGGGCGTGGCGTCGATGAGGCGGTGCTTCCCCGGCCGCATCCCGGCCTCGTACTTGAACCCGGTGCGGACCCGCGCGTAGAAGTCTTCCCCGCGGTCCTCCATGCGGTCGGCCACGCGGTTGCGGCGCGCGACCGCGGCCTCCGGCGGCAGGTCGAAGACGAGCGTGAGGTCGGGTTCGAGGCCGCCCGTGGCGACCGCGCCGACCGCCCACAAGTCTTCCGGCCGCAGCCCGCCCGCGTGGCCCTGGTACACCACGTTCGCGAGCAGGAACCGGTCCGACACGACCACCTCCCCGCGGTCCAGCGCCGGGCGAATGACCTCTTCCACCAACTGCGCCCGCGACGCCATGAACAGCATCGCTTCGGTGGCGGTCGCGATGCGGTGCTCGCGGCCGAAGAGGAGCAGGTTGCGGAGCTCCTGACCGAGCGCCGTGCCGCCGGGGTCGGTGCAGGCGGTCACCGGCACCGCCTGCGCGGTCAGCCACTCGACCAGCAGCCGACACTGTGTCGATTTGCCGGTGCCGTCGAGGCCGTCGAGCGAGAGGAACGCGGGTCGCGGCATGAGAGGAATCCAGAGACTAACCACAGAGACACAGAGCCACAGAGAAGACCAAAGGCAGAGTACAGTTTTTCAACACACACTTCTCTCTTCGGTCTTCTCTGTGTCTCTGTGTCTCTGTGGTTAGTCTTCTTCTTGAATGCCCCCGATCACCTGACCGGGGGCGAGCGCGTCGCCGGGTTGCGCGGCCCGCCCCGCGAGGGTGCCGCTCGCGGGTGCGGGCACGTCGAACACCGCGCCGGGGATCAGCACCTCCGCGACCCGGTCGCCCGCCGTCACGCGGTCGCCGACCCGCACGTGCCACAGGCCGAACGTCACCCGCGCCGCGCCGAGGTCAGGCACCGCGATCGTTACTCGTTGGAAGTCCTTCACGCGTAGGCACCATATCATCGGCGTGGTAGCTGGACCGCACGTACGGCCCGGCCACCACCTGCCGGAAGCCCAGGAGCCGCGCGAGCGCGGCCAGCGAATCGAACTCGGCCGGCGGAACGAACCGCTGTACCGGGAGGTGCCTCGCGGTCGGCGCAAGGTACTGACCGAGCGTGAGCACGTCGCACCGGATCGCGCGGAGGTCGGCGAACACCTCGAACAACTCGTCGGTCGTTTCGCCGACGCCCAGCATCAGCCCGGCCTTCGTGACCATGTGCGGGGCGCGGCGCTTCACGCGGTCGAGTAGCCCCAGGCTGCGCGCGTAGGTCGCCCGGCCGCGGACGACGCGGTGCAGGCGCGGCACCGTTTCGAGGTTGTGGTTGAACACGTCGGGCGCGGCGTCGGCCACGGCGTCGATGGCCGCGGCATCGCCCAGGAAGTCGGGCGTGAGCACTTCGACCGCCGCGCCGGGGAGCCGCGCGCGCACGGCCGCGATGCACCGCACGAAGTGGTTCGCGCCGCCGTCGGGCAGGTCGTCGCGGGTGACGGACGTGATGACGACGTGCTTCAGCCCGAGCCGCGCCGCGGCTTCGGCGAGCCGCGCCGGCTCGTCGTCTTCGAGGTGTTCGGGCGCGCCCTTTGGTACGGAGCAGAAGCTGCACGTCCGGGTGCAGAGGTTGCCCATAATCATGAACGTGGCGGTGCGCCGCGACCAGCACTCCGGCCGGTTCGGGCACCGGGCGCTCTCGCACACCGTTTCGAGTTTGAGGTCTTCGATCAGGTGCGCGGTGAAGTTATTCCCGTTGCCGGCGGGCAGCGGGCGCTTCAGCCACGCGGGCAGGCGCGCGCCTGAGCGGGGGGCGTCGGCCCCCGGTGCCTGGTCGGCGCTAAGAACCGTGAGGGATTGCATGTCGTGTCGGGCGCGGCAGGGCCGCGGGGAGGTTGTGGAAGACCGAAACGCGGTCGAAGCCGAACCGGGCGGCGATCAGTTCGACCAGCCGCTGCCGCACGCCCGATACGCGAACGCGGAGGGCGCTCTCGCGCGCGAGCGAGGTCATCGGCACGGGGTCGCCGTCGCACCGGACGTCGCGGAACGGCGCGAGGTCGGGGTTCACGTTCACGATAAGGCCGAAGCTACTGACCCAGCCCCGCACGGCAACACCAACGTGGGCCACGCGGCGGCCGTTGGCGCGGACGCCGGGGCGGTCCGGGTCCGGCGTACCCGCGACGCCGAACTCGCGGCACAGGTCGCACGCGACCGCCTGGAGTTCGCTCACGTAGCGGCCGACGGTGAGGTTCAGCGCGTCGAGCGCGAGGACCGGGTAGCACGCGACCTGCCCCGGAACGTGCAGCATCGCGCCGCCGCCGCGGGCGATCCAGTTCACCGGCCAGCCGCGGGCGCGCAACCCGTCCGGGTTCGGGCGGACGTGCGCGGCGCTCCCCTCGCGGCCCACCGTAACGCCGGTGGGGTGGTCG
>JAYUBA010000916.1:0-5019 GCA_043741075.1 Frigoriglobus sp. | reverse complement strand
GTTGATTCGTAGCTGTAGCCGGGGTCTGTGACCCCGGACCGGCCTCACAGAGGCCGGCTACAGAAGATACGGATCAACACACTCGGTATCACTTCTTCGGCGCGGCGCCGCCCTTGTCGGAGAGCGACGAGTAGTACAACCGCAGCAGCTCGGAATACTTGGGCATCACGTCCTCCTTGTAGTACTGCGTCATCTGCTGGCGGAGCTTGTCCGGCAGGTGGCCCCACACGTCCTTCGCCACGTCCTCGTCGGACGGTAGCGACGCCTTCGGCGGCGTCTTGCCGCCGGGGCCGCCGCCCGCCGTGCCGGACGGGCTTTTGGGGTCCTTGTCGGCGGGCTTCTTGTCGGTGCCCATCGGGTCGGGTTTGGCGTCCGTCTTGTCCGGCTCCTTCTTGTCGCCGCCCATCGGGTCGCCCATACGCGGCTTGCGCCCGTTCCCGCCCATCGGCATCGGTTCGCCCATGCCCATCCCCTTGTCCATCGGCATGTCGCCCATCTTCGGCGGCGGCATGTCGCCCATCTTCATCATCGGATCCTTCTCCTTGTCCTTGTCTTTCTCCTTGTCTTTCTCCTTGTCCTTATCCTTGTTGTCGTCCGGTTTCGGCGGTGGCGGGTCGTCCTGGCGGTTGATGAGCGCGTCGATGTCGGACAGAATCTTACCCTGCTGCTGGCGCGTATCGACACCGGTGTCGGTCTTGGCGAGTTTGTCGCCGACGTCCTTCGAGTTCTTGATGATGCGGTCCACGACCGCGGCCGGGTCCTCGGCCTTCGCGGGAGCCTCCGGTTGGGGCGCGGGGTCGCGGCTGCCGTCGGGGCGGACCTCGCGGGGTTGCGGCGCGACCGGCAACTGCGCCCGCGCCGCGCCGCCGGCCAGCACCGCCACGGCCGCGACGAACACTGCTAGTGAAGTGACGCGAATCATGGCTTCTCCGGGGCCGGGGGCGCGTCCTTCTCGGGCGCGGGTATGTCTTTCTTCTCGAACAACTTCGCCATCTTCTCGAACAGCTCCGCGATCTCGCGCTGCGCCTGTTCGAGTTCCTTCAGTTCTACCTTCTCGCCGTCCGTCAGCTTGTCCGGGTCCGGGTGGTCCTTGGCGAACTGAGCCGTGTACTCGTTGAGTTCCGCCTGGAGCGAGCGAAGCACCTTCAGTTGCGCCAGCGGCGGAACCACGTCCTGCTCGCCGCCGCCGTTGGGGTTCGGTTGCGGCGGGTTGCCGTCCTTCTTCGGAGGCGGGTTCGGGTTATTGTCCTTCTTGGCCGGTTGCTTCTTCGGGTCGTCCGGCTTGAGCGCGTCGGCGAGTTGCTCCAGACGCCGGAGCGCGAGCGCCATCGGCCGCGTCACCTTGCGGTCGTTGAGCGCTTCGAGTTCCGCGTCGAACGCGGCGGCCAGGTCGGCGTCGTCGCACCGCGTCTTGATCGTGTCGCGGGCCGCGTCGATGGCGGTCGCGGAGTCGGTCAGCAGCCGGGCGAACACCGGCAGCGGGGCGAACTCGGCATCCGCGAGCTTGCGGACCTCGATGGCAATCTCCTTCTCGCGCACCGCGTCGAGGTCGGAATAGCTCGTCAGCAGGGGCTTGTTCCACCCCTTCTCCTTCGCCACCTCGGCGTGAATGCGGCCCGCCTCCGCGACCGCGGCCTTCTGCCGTTCCACGAGCGCCTTAATCTGATCGGCGAGCTTCCGCCGCTTCTCGTCGGACAACTGCCGACCGGCCTGCGCGGCGGCCTGGTCGAGCTTGTCGCGTGCGGCGTCGAGCTTGTCCACCGCTTCGGCCTGCGCGCGACCGGCGGGCTGGCCCTTCTCCAGGTCGTCGCGGGCGGCCTCCATCTTGTCGAGCGCGGCGCGGGCGTCCCGCGCGGCCTCGTCGGCGCGCTCGCGGGTGAGCTTCTGGAGCAGCTCGCGCCCGCGCTCGATGAGTTGATCCTGCTGCGCCGCGAGTTCCTTGAGCGCCGCCTGCCGCTTCTCCGGGCCGGCGATGCGGGCCGCGGCCTCCGCCTTCTTCCGCAGTTCCTCCTGGGCGTCGGCCAGCGCGTTCAGTTGGTCGGCAGCGCCCTTCAGGTTCTTCGGCTTGGCGAGTTCGGGCACCGCGTCCGGCTCGGTCTCGGTGAGCGCGGCGGCCAGCGCGTCGAGCCGGGCGACGGCCGACCGCTGGAGCGCGCCCGCGTTGCTCTGGTTATTCTTGCGAAGGCCCGCAGCGGCGTTGCGGAGGTCGGCCGACAGACCCTCCCCGCCGGCCGCGGTGATGCCCTTGCGGAGCGCGGCGGCTTCGGCCGCGGCCTTGTCGGCGGCGGCCTTCAGATCGACCGCGGTCGCGGCGGCGGCGTCCGCCTTCGCGTTCAGCGCCGACTTATCGACCGGGTTCGCGTTCTCCGCCGCTTGCAGTCGGAGGGCGGTCGCCGCTTTGTCCTTCGCGTCGGCTTGCGCGCGAAGGTCGGCGGCCTGCTTGTCCTTCTCCGACGCGAGCCGGGCGGCGCGGGCGATGAGCTGCCCGGCCTGTTCCGCGGACTGCTCGGCCTTCACTGCGGCGCGGTCGAGGTCGCGCTGCTCCTCGTCGGTGGGCTTCAGCTTGCCCTCCTTCACGCGCTCCTTGAGATGCTCATTGGCCGCGAGTTGGCGGAGGATGGAATCCTTCAGCACGCGGGCCTCGCCGCGGATCTCGCCCGCGCCGCCCCATTGCGAGAGCAGGTCGAGGAGTGCCGTCGCGGTGTCCTCGACGTTCTTCTGGTGCCGCACGGTCTTGCGGAGGAAGTCGGAGAGTTGCTGGTCCTGGCCAGGCTTGGGCGGCTGACCGGCGAGTTGCCGCGCCTCGGCGAGGTCCTGTTCGATGGTGCCGAGGTCGCGGTCGGCGGTGCGGCCGAGTTCGGTCGCGACGATCGCCACGCGGTCGGTCGTGTTCGACTTGGGGAGCGCGTTCGCCAGCACCGTCGCGCGAAGGAGATCGGCCTTCGCGCGCATCCCGTCGCGGGCGTCGCCGACCTTCCCGCGCACCTGCCGCTGCACCTGCTCGGCCGCGATGAGCCGGTCGCGGTCGGCCGGAGAAAGCGTGCCGCCCGATAGGGGAACCACGTCGCCGACCTTCTGCTTCGCGTCGCGCTGCTGGTCGCGGACGCGGATCAGGTCCGGGCGGAATGCGGCGAGTTCCTTCTGCAGCCACGCCTCGATGGCTTCCGGCGACGCGATGCGAATCTCGACTTCGGCGATGCTGCGCCCCGGTCCCTTCAGCGCGGCCACGTCGTCCCAGTCGTCGGCCGCGGCGCGGAGAATCAGCAGGTCGCCTTCGCGCACCGGCGTGCCGTCGTCGCGGAGGAACGCGGCCACCGGCAGCACGCGGTTCACCTCCACCGCGCCGCCGGAGTGCGGCACCACGGCGAACGCCGGGCCGCCGCCGACCGCGGCCAGCGCCGGGCCGGAGACGTTCGGCACCTCCGCCAGCGGGAGCGTGCGAAGGCGGGCGTCGCGGCCGACGCGGTATTCGAGGAACGACCGGCGGACCCCGTACAACTTGTCCTCGGCCGCGGTGCTAACGACGACGTTCGCGGTCGGCGCGAGCAGCGGCGGGTCGAAGCCGGCGAGCGGGCGGGCGAGCGTGACTACCGGCACCGGATCGACCGTCAGGCGAATCTCGATCAGCCGCGTGCCGGTCAACCCGGTGTCGTCGGTGAGGCGCAGCGCGTACGAGCCGGACAGCGGCGGAACGAACTCGGCGGACAGGCGCGTCCCGTCCCCGGAGAGCGCGAGCGGGATGTCCGCGCCGAGCGCGTCGGCCAGGTGCTGACAGCCGATCGCGGAGAGCGGGTTCGTGTGGCCGAGGAACGCGACCGGTGCCGCGAGCAGCACCGCGGACCGGTCGCCGGCGTAGGCGAGGGTCGCGGCCGAGAGGCGCACGTCGGTCGCGGCGCGGAACCGGAGGACCGTGCCGGTCGGCACCTCGATCACCGCGGCCCCGTCGGGCAGTTGGGCCGCGGGCAGGTTGGTGTACGCGGGCGGCGCGGCGTGGAACTGCGGCGACGGGCGGCCGTCGAGCGGCACGAGGCGCGGCGGCGGCACCACGGTCACTTCGCGCCAGTCGGTTTCGGCGTCGTTCGACGCGACGCGCACGGAGAAGTTGCTCGACACGCGGGTCGGGTCGAAGCGGGCGGTGACCACCGCGGCGCCGGACACCTTCGGGTCGTTGTTGAGCGCGAGCGGGAACTGCTCCTCGAACTCGCCCCCGCCGGCGACGCGGACGCGGACCGTGGCCGGGCCGGCGAGCACCCCGCGGACGGCGAACGTCAGCTCGAACGGCTCGCCCTTCGACACGCGCGCCGGGAACTCCGGCGCGAGAACGTCGATGCGGGTCTTCGTGGGCCACGGGTGCGCGCCGAACGGGTCGGCGAGGCGGACGAGCGCGGTGCCGGCGCGGGCGGTGTTCCACGCCGCCAGGGGCACCGCCACGGCCAGCACGGCGACGCACACCCACGCGTTCCGCCAGCACGCGCCGGTGGGCACGAGGCGGTCCAGCGGCAGCCGCCCGGCCTTCCGCTCCGCGACCCGCACGGCCGACGCGGTGAGCCGGTTCGAGACGCCGGTCGGCTTCCTGGGCCGGTCGTCGTCACCGTCATCACTCGAACCGAGGAACGAGACGGCGGACGCGAGCGCGTCGTTGAGTGAGGGGAACTGGTCTTCGAGTTCGAGCGCGACCGACAGCGCGTCGGTGCGGTAGCGCATCGGCCGCACGACGCCGCGCAGCCACACGGCCCCGGCCGCGGTGAGGAGAGCGACGAGGGCCAGCGCGCGGTAGATCGGCGCGAGGTGGATCGCGGCGTCGAGGAACCCGGCGAGCGCGGCGAGTCCGACGGCGGTGGCGACGAACGCGAACGCGCCGGCCGCGACCGCGACCCGTTTGCGCGCGCCCCCGAGGTCGGCCAGTTGGTCCGGGAGCGCGTCGCGCTCGGCCGGCGGGCGGAGAACCAGTGCCATGCGGAACACCCCGACGAACGAATGAAACCGCTCCCCGCCGCGTTGCCCCAGTTGCCCCAGTTG
>JAYUBA010000915.1:0-5019 GCA_043741075.1 Frigoriglobus sp. | reverse complement strand
GTTGCGCGACCGCCGGTACGCTCGTCGCGTACCAACCGAACGAGATCGCCGCGCGATACCAGGTGTTGCTCGCGCAGTTCCAGAACCCACCGTTCCTCGCGGCCGGCGATTACCTCTTCGACCTCGGCGGTCACGAACTCCTTCAATCGCTCGCGTTCGAGTTGCGACGACTCGGCGGGCCACCCGCGCTTACGGAACAGTACCTCGGCACGGAGTTGCTCGCCGCGCTCGGTCGCGTCTACCAACCCAACACCCTGTTCCAACCGGACGACTTCGCCGCACTCGGCACAATCCTCGCGCAGTACTGAACGCTATCGACTCCGATCCGTCGTTGGCCCGCGGCGCGTGAGGTGATACGCTAGTCCGCGTCACCCATTCCCGGCGCGGACACACATGGACCTACTCGCCGTCACGCTGTACTCGCGCGACCCCGGCTCCGGCCGCGTCCTGCTCCACGCCATGCCGGTCCTGGTCGTCGTGCTGTGCTGCCTCGCCATCGCCTACCGCTACTACTCCGCGTTCCTCGCGGCCAAGGTCGCGGTACTCGACGACACGCGCGTCACGCCCGCGCACCGGCTCAACGACGGCCAGAACTACCACCCGACGAACAAGTGGGTGCTGTTCGGCCACCACTTCGCGGCCATCTCCGGGGCCGGGCCGCTCATCGGACCCGTACTCGCCATCCAGTACGGGTTCGCGCCGGGGCTGGTGTGGCTGGTCGTCGGCGTGTGCCTCGCCGGTGCCGTGCAGGACATGCTCGTGCTGACCGCGAGCGTCCGCCGCGACGGCAAGTCCATCGCCGAGATCGCCCGCCACGAACTCGGCTACCCGGCCGCGCTCATCGCGTCGGTGGCGATCCTGTTCATCGTCATCATCGCGCTCGCGGGTCTGGGGTTCGTGGTGGTGAAGGCGCTCGGCGGCGAAGAGGTGAAGCTGCCGTCGGGCATGACGATCACAGTGCCGGCCGGGACGAGGTACTGGGAGTGGCAATCGACAGATGGCAACGTCCGCTACGTCTTCTCGCCAGGCTGTACTGCCCGGTACTCGATCTCAAGTTCTCCGACCAAACGCTCGGAAAGGTTCCAGCTCAGTTCGCCCACCGTCGTTACACCTGCGGTGAATGTCGATGCAGAAAGAGCCAAGACGATCGAGTACCTAAACGGGCCGAAGGGCTGGTCGGCGACCGGTCAAACGTACACGACATCGGATGCCGTCTTCACCCTCCCCGCCGGTTCGGTGCAGGTCGTGCCCGGCAGCTCGTGGGGCACGTTCACCATCGCGTGTACGATTCCCATCGCGCTCTTGGTCGGGCTGTGGATGTACCGCATCCGGCCGGGGCGCGTCGTCGAAGCGTCGCTCATCGGGGGCGTCCTCACGCTCGCCGCGGTCGTGGTGGGTGAACCGGTGTCGCGGTCGGCGATCGGGCACTACTTCTCCCTCACCCGCGACCAAACCATCGTCACCCTCGGCGTGTACGGGTTCATCGCCGCCGTGCTGCCAGTATGGCTGCTGCTCGGCCCGCGCGACTACCTCAGTAGCTTCCTGAAGATCGGCACCGTCGGGCTGCTCGTCGTGAGCGTGTGCGTCGCGAACCCGGCGCTGCAAGCGCCGCCGGTGAACGAGGTGTTCCTCAACGGCGGGCCGACGTTCCCCGGTCAGATCTTCCCGTTCGTGTTCATCTGCGTCATGTGCGGGGCGATCAGCGGGTTCCACTCGCTCGTGGCGTCGGGCACCACGCCGAAGATGATCGAGAAGGAATCGCAGATCCGCGCCATCGGCTACGGCTCCATGCTCATCGAAGGGCTGGTCGGTGTCGTGGCGCTCATCGCCGCCGCGGCACTGCCGTCCGAGCTGTACTACGCGATCAACGTGCCCATCGACGCGGCTTCAAAGCCGGAGATGCAGAAGCAACTCGACGAGGTGTACGACAAGTACGGGGTGAAGATGCCGCCGGAGGCGAACGACCCGACGCACGCGGCCAACGTGGATTCGCCCCAGCACCTCGATTTGGGCCGGGTGGAGGAGAAGGTGGGCGGGGAGTCGCTCCGCGGGCGCACCGGCGGCGCGGTCACGCTCGCGGTCGGGATGTCCCTCGTCTTCGAGGACGCGTTCCGCTGGGTCGGCGTCAGAGGCGAGGGCGTGCTGAAGTACTGGTACCACTTCGCGATCATGTTCGAGGCGCTGTTCATCCTCACCACCATCGACGCCGGCACGCGGATCGCGCGGTTCCTGTTCCAGGAAACCGCCGGCCGCGTGTACAAGCCGTTCGGGCGGCCGGACTGGCTGCCCGGCGCGGTCCTCGCCAGCGCGCTCGTCACCGGCGGGTGGTGCTGGCTGGTTCACACCGGCAGCATCATGACCATCTGGCCGATGTTCGGCATCGCGAACCAACTGCTCGCGGTGCTCGCGCTCGCGCTGGTGACGACGTGGCTGGTGAACCACGGCCGCGGCCGGTACGCGTGGGTCACGATCCTGCCGATGCTGTTCGTGTGCAGCACCACGCTCACCGCCGGGGTGATCGTCGTGCGGATCGAGTCCGGGAAGGGCACGACCGTCGGCTACCTGAACGCGGGCCTCACGGTGTTCGTCATCACCTGCGTCGGCACGCTCTTGTTCTGGTCCGCGGCGCGGTGGCTGACGGTGTGGTTCGGGTGGGGGAAGCCGACCGGCACCGCGAAGCCGGAGGGCGGCGCATGACGCGGCACGCGCGCGAAGCCGTTTCGCTCGCCGCCGCGACCGCTCTCGGCGAGGCGGCGCTGTACGCGCTGGTGACCACCGACGGGTCGAACGTCGGGTCGGTGGCGCTGCTGTTCGCGTTCCTGGTCGGCCCGCCGCTGTTCCTGGCGCTGCTCGCGTGGCGGCGGCGGGCGCACCGGGACCGCTCGCGGTTGCTCTTCGGCGTGGCCGTCGCGGTGGCCGTCGGCGGCCTCGGCGTCCTCGGCCTCGACCTGTACCGCTTCAGCACCGACCCGCGGTTCCGCCGGACGCCGAACATGCACGGGCTGATCGTGCCGCTCGTGCAGTGGGGGGTGATCGTGGCGGTCTGGCTGTGGCTGGTGGTTCAGGAGGGCCGCGAGAAGCGCGCGGCCCGGAAAGCGGCGCGACCGGCGGAAGTTGGGAAGTGATCGCGCCGCGCGAACCGGCCGCAATCTGCTTGACGCGAGCACACTTCGACGGCATACCGCTCCGCATTCCGTGGGAACGATCCGCGAGCGGGGGGATGTCATGCTGCGGTTGACGCTGGCGGCGGGGGTGGCGTGCGCCGTAGTGCTGACGCACCCGGCCGGGGCGCAGTTCAACGCGTCCAACGGCGGCTCGACCATGCCCGGTCAGGTGGTGGGCGGCTACCGCGGGCAGGTGAACCCGGTCGGGCAGAGGTTACCGGCGGCGGCCCCGCCGGCCGGGCAGTCGATCACCGACGGCGCGATGCAGCGGCCGTACGACCCGAACCGCCCGTTCGACGCGTTCAAGGGGACGAACATCGACCCGGCCAACGTGCTCGCCCCGGTGGTCGGCCCGGACGGCCGGTCGGTGGTGCCGCCGGACGCGCTGGACAAGCTGTCGGATAAGATCCGGGCGCTGTGGGGGCGGGCGATGCCGGCCCCGCCGCGCCCGGCGTACACGCCCGGCATCACCCGGCGGGCGCACGAGCGGGCGCGCGCGCGGGCCGATCAGATGTGGCGCCGCGACTGACCGCCGGCGCCCGACCGCTCTTCGCCCTCTCCCCTTGCGGGAGAGGGTGGCGAGTCTTCGAGCCGGGTGAGGGGTAAAGCTACGCGCGCGAAAAACGCTTCGCGTGGCCCGCTGCGTCCCTCCCCCCTCACCCGTCGGCGAAGCGCCGCCACCCTCTCCCGCAAGGGGAGAGGGCAAAACCTGGCGTGCCCGGTGCCGGTCCGCCAACATCCGCCGTGGCGTTTGAAGGCTTGCCCCGCGCCGCCGGGGCGGCTACAACTCAGACTCCGCCTTCCCCGGAGCCTCGTCATGTCCGTCTCCAAATACACGATCGGCGTCGGGTTCATCGGCGCCGGCGACATCGCCGTGCTGCACGCGGCGGCCGTGAAGAAGTGCCCCGGCGCGAAGTTGGTCGGCCTGTGGAACCGCAATCAGGAGCGCGCGAACCAGCGCGCGACCGAGTTCGGGTGCCAGAACTACGCCTCGCCCGAAGCGCTCGTCGCCGACCCCGCCATCGACGCGGTGTTCGTCCTCACGAACCTCGAAACGCACCTCGAATACACCGCCCTCGCGCTCGGCATGGGCAAGCACGTCCTCGTGGAAAAGCCGGTGGGCGCGAGCGTCGCCGAGATCGAGCGCATGAAGGCGCTCGCCGACGCGAAAGACCTGATCTGTATGCCCGGCCACAACTACGTGTACGAGAGCGGCATGATCCGCACGCGGGAACTGGTGGACAACGGCGACCTCGGCACGATCGTCTCCGCGTACGTGATGTACAACATCCACCACCCGGAGGAGGTCGCGAAGCGGTACCCCGGCGTCGTCCGGCAGATCCTCACGCACCACTCGTACATCCTCCTCTACCTCGTCGGCAGGCCGGTCGAGTTGTGCGCAATGAAGGCGACGCTGCACTACAAGGAGTACGCGGAAGAAGACATCGCGATGGTGCAGATGCGGCTGCACAACGGGGCGCTGGCGCACTTCTGCGCGAGCTTCGCGGCCGACGACCACGCGGCCGACCCGTGGACGGTGATGGTCAAGGTGATCGGCACCGCCGGCAGCACCCGGTACAGCTACCGCGACCACGTCGAGATCAAGCCCGGCCTCGCCCACTCGCAGACGTACACCGCGTACCAGGGTTCGATCACGAACGAAGTCCGGCACTTCCTGATCGACTGCCTGCGCATGGGCCAGCAGCCGCTCAGCACGCTCGACGACGCCATCACCGCGCAGAAGATGATCGAAGCCGCGGAGAAGTCCATCGCCGAAACGAGCGTCGTGAAACTATAGGCGAACCCGGAGCGTGAGCGACGGGGTGGCGGCGCAAGTGCCGCGCGAAGCCCACCC
>JAYUBA010000914.1:0-5029 GCA_043741075.1 Frigoriglobus sp. | reverse complement strand
ACCGGGGTTGTCGGTCTTGGCGTTCTCGAGCGCCTCCTTCGACCGGCCGTAGATGATGGGGATGTCGTCGCCGGGGAACTCGTACTTGTTGAGCAGGTCGCGGAGCTCCATCACGACGAGCGGGATCAGCTCCGGGTCGGCCTTGTCGCACTTGTTCATGTACACGACCATGTGCGGCACGCCGACCTGCTTGGCGAGCAGGATGTGTTCGCGCGTCTGCGGCATCGGGCCGTCGTCGGCGGCGACCACCAGGATGGCCGCGTCCATCTGGGCGGCGCCGGTGATCATGTTCTTGATGTAGTCGGCGTGGCCGGGGCAGTCGATGTGGGCGTAGTGGCGGCCCTTGATCGTCTGACTGTAGTCCACCTTGTCCATGCCGGGGTAGTCGAGCAGGTCCTTGAACGGCAGCGCGTCGGCGCTGGCGCAGGTGCGGTCGTTGGACTCGTACTCGACGTGCGAGACGGCGATGGTCACCGTCTTGTTCGCGTCGCGGACGATGCCGCCCTTCGCGATTTCCGCGTAGGTCTTGAAATCCTTGAGCTTGTTGATGTACGCGTTGCGGGCCATGATCGCCGCGGTCAGAGTGGTCTTGCCGTGGTCGATGTGCCCGATCGTGCCGACGTTGACGTGCGGCTTGGTCCGCGCGAAATTCTCCTTAGCCATCGCTCCTCACTCCTCCGCGGTTGCACCGGGTGGTTTGGGGTCCGCGGCGAGCGGCCGGGCACCCCGGAATGGTTACGTCGGACGACTCCCCCGTTTCCGCTTCCGCCCGTGCCCCGTTCGATCACGCGGTGTGGTCTGTGTGGGGGTGGGGCGGGCGGCCGGCTTCTCGTCAGGTCCGAGAGCTGCTGCTGGGATTCGAACCCAGGACCTCCTCCTTACCAAGGAGGTGCTCTACCAACTGAGCTACAGCAGCGACGACACCGCCAGTCCGACTAACGGCTCTACCAGTCATACGAGGGGCGACGGGCACCGGCCAGAGCGGGCGATGGGATTTGAACCCACGACATCTTGCTTGGAAGGCAAGAGCTCTACCACTGAGCTACACCCGCGCGGGGAAAGGATGAATGCTCAAGGATGAAGGATGAGTAGAAAGCCCAGAGTAACCTCGGCTCCGTCTTCCATTCATCCTTCAGCATTCATCCTTCATCATTTCTTCGGAGTGGGTAGGGAGGGATTTGAACCCCCGAATCCGTTAGGAGCCAGGTTTACAGCCTGGTGCAATTGACCACTCTGCCACCTACCCGTGAATCGCTACCGTCCCTCGTCCTCCTTCGTTGTAGCACCCGGACCGGTCATCGAAAAGCTCGCGGAGGGAGTTGAACCCACGACCAGCGGTTTACAAAACCGCTGCTCTACCACTGAGCTACGCGAGCAAAACCCTTCACGTACCAGTCGCTATCATAACAATACACCCGAACCGAGAGCCGCCGTGAAAGCGAAGAAGCCGGCCAAACCGTACCCCGACTTCCCCCTCTTTCTACACCAGACAGGCCCGTGGGCCAAGAAGGTTCGCGGGGTAATGCATTACTTCGGAACCGAACCCGGCGCGGCGCCCGCCAAGTACCTCGACCAGCGCGACGACGGATCGAAGATGCCCGGTTAGGCGGTCACCGACCACGTTCGCGCGTGGCTGTGGCCCACACCTACTGAGATTGTTCAGGGGGAACAGAATCGGAATCCTGGCGCGGTCGGAGCGCGCGGGGAGTAGCTACCCCGCTGCGGTCCGGGTCGGGTGCGGGTGTCACCTCATGCCCCGGCCCCCGGTCCGGACCGCCCGACGCCACACATGAGGTACACGCCATGCCCGGCCGGGCGCGCACCGTTGAAACACACCTCCGCGATTTGCTCGCCGTCACGCAGCACGCCACCGAAACCGACTCCGACCGGCTTCCTGAGTACACGGAAGCCACAGCCGCGTTCGGGCACATCCCAGATCGGACGAGCGCCGACTGGGAAGCCGCGCGAGAACGGCGGCTGTCGCTGTCGGCGCTGCCGCGCAGGGTGAAGCACCGCCCCGCACCGCCGACCCGAACGGCTTGGAACCCGCCAATCACGACCCAGCTCCCCAGTACGTCACGCTCGACCAGATTGCCGTGCTTGTGAACCGATCAAAGAAGGCCCTCGAACGCGCGATGAACGCCGAAGGCTCCGACATGCCGAAGCCTCGCGTGGAAGGGGGCGGCGGAAAGCCGCACGAGTGGCTATGGGAGCGCATCCGCACCTGGCTATCACGCGAGTACGGTCGAGAACTGCCCGAGCGATTCCCGCGCTGACGGAAACTGACCGACACCGACGGACAACCGCCCTCAACCGCCCCCCATTAATTTAGGCTCGTCCCCGTCCCCCGACCCGGAGAAACGCGGATGGCCCCGGCGCCGCACATCGACCCGAACGCGGTCTGCGAACAGGGCGCAATTTCACTCGCGCTCGACGTACCCCTCGCCAGTCTCTTGAAGGCCCGGCGCGACGGCGAACTGCGGTTCGTCCGCCGGGGCCGTCGCGTCTTCATCACCGACCGCAACCTGCCCGCTTGGCTTGAGCCGTCGGACGGCATTGCTGAGAGAGGAGCGGTGGCGCGTGACTAAACCGTTACTCACCGTCAACGGCTGGTCTGAACATCTTTGACATCCGCGCGCGCGACATTCCCACTCTCGCCCACTACCCTGGCGCGGTGCCCATCCTCCTTCAGGCCCGCCCATGCCCGCAGAAGCCAAGCCGCTGTTCCACCCGGCCGCGGTCCGCGCCGCGAAGAAGGAAACCGAACTGCTCCCCAACTTCATCGCGCACGTCTTCGTGGGCGCGCTCGGCTACGCGGGCGCGCCCGCCGACCCGCACACCCTCATCGAACGCCCTGCGTAACGGTCGTTTTTTGAGCTACGAATAGTTGAACAGCTATGGAAACGTCCCAGCGCGACCAGTCGGAACGACTGCGCCCGTCGGCTACGACCTCTCGGCCGCTGCGGTGCGGGCGGCGCGTAGGTCCGGTTCGGGCCGGAATGACTACGGGTTCTTGACGCGGTGCGCGGCTGGCGTATTGTGCCTATCGGACGTGGCCGCGAGCGTCCGCACAAAACAGGTCGCAACCCTGCTTCCGGACCGTGCCCGGTTGACGCTTGCACCGCCGCGAAGGTTCCCACCCATTGGCCCCGAGACCGGACTCGATGTGGGGCGACTCACCACGGCGGACCGGGAGCTGCGCCCGGTCCGCTGGCGGCGGGGACTTACCTGGGCGACTTCCGCCTCCTCCGCGAAATCGGCCGCGGCGGGATGGGCGTTGTTTACGAGGCGGAGCAACTCTCGCTCGGTCGGCGGGTCGCGCTCAAGGTGCTCACGGCTGCCGCGTTCGACGACCGCGCCCGACAGCGGTTCCGGAACGAGGCGCACGCGGTCGCGGTGCGCGGGCGACCTGACCGGCACCGGAGAGATGCTCGGCACCCTGCTCTATATGAGCCCGGAGCAGGTCGCCGGCGGGGCGGACATTGACCCCGGACGGACGTCTACTCGCTCGGCGCCACCCCCTACGAACTGCTCACCCTTCGGCCCGCGTTCCCCGGTTCGGACCCGCACGACGTGCTCCGCCGGGTCGCGTCCGGGGAGCCCGCCGGGAAGGAGCGCCGCGAGTTCCGGACTCCGGCCGGAACCCTCCTCGCAGCGGCCTTCTCCCCCGACGCTCGACGGCCCGCGGCCGTCGGGGGCGACAAGGTGGCCCGAGTATGGGATGTCGAGAGCGGGACCGAAACCGGGGGCGGCACGCCGGATCAGGTCGTGTTTCACCCCGACGGCATGCGGGTCGCCGCGGCCGACACCGCCGGACGGGTCGTCGTTTGGGACACGACGGTGGGACCGGAGGGGGGAGTGGTCGTCGGCCTCGAGCACGGGACGCCGTTCGGAGCCGCGTTCACGGCGGACGGCAACGGCCTCGCCCAGTCCGCGCTGACGTGGGGGAGGGATCCGTCCGGCAGCGCGTCCTACCGGGTCGTGGACCTGACGGACGGACGCGTGCGGGTTTCTGAATCGACGATCGCCCCCGGCACGGCCGTCCCAATCCACTCCGCTTGGGGCCAAGACCCGGTCGACCGGGTTCTCGTCCGGAAGGCCGGTGCCGACACCGACTGGGCCGTTCGCGACACGACCACCGGGCAGGAGTTGGTTCGGCTGTCCCTCGGCCCGGCGGTGATCGTTCATGCCGCCCTCAGCCCGGACGGGACCGTCCTTGCCGCCCTGGCCCTGACCGAAAAGGGCCTTTCGGGACGCTCGCCGGGTTCATCCGGGTGGTCGATCTGGCGACGGGCCGGGAGCGGCACCGGCTCGCGCACACTGGCGTCACGGCGGTCGCCTTCGACCCGCGCGGCGGTCGCATCGCCTCGGCCGGGGGCGACGGCGACGTGCGCGTCTGGGACGCTCACACCGGCGAGGTCGTCCAGCGACTCCAGGGCCACTCACGCGGTACCGGGTGCGTCGCTTACAACCCCTCCGGGACGCGCCTCGCGTGCGGCGGGCGCGACGGCACCTGCCGCATCTGGGACACCGCCACGGGCGAAGCCGTCCAAACCCTGAGACGGGGCACGGGCGGGATGGTCGGCGGCGCCTTCACCCCGACGGCTCGCGGGTGGCGACCCTGTCGGCCGGGGCGGTGCAGGTTTGGGATCCGGTGACGGGCGAGGAGTACCTCTCGATCCCCCACCGCGGGGCGCGCTGCAGCTTCCTGTCGTTCGGCCCGACGCTCGTCCCACATGTGGCGGTTGAACGCCGACGGCACCCGCGACTTGACGTGGGGTGAACAGTTTGCTCGCCCTCCCGACGGTCGGTACCGGCCTCGTGTGGACCGGCATCGCGATACAGACCGACGGCAAGATCGTCGTCGGCGGCTACGCCAACATGGGGAACGCGAGTACCGGCTTCGATTTCGTGACCGCCCGCCTGAACCTCGATGGCACGCCCGACACCACCTTCGACGGGGACGGCATCCGCGCGCTCGCGATCGGGGCCACCAACGCGGTCGATCAGGCGAACGCGATCGCGCTCC
>JAYUBA010000913.1:0-5033 GCA_043741075.1 Frigoriglobus sp. | reverse complement strand
CCTTCTCGCGCTTGGGCCGGGCCGTGATGTCGAACAGGCCGAAGATCTCGTCCTCGGACAGCCCTCGGGATTCGGGCTTGTCCGCCTGCGCGATCAGGTCGTTGAACATCTGCCGCTTGTGTTCCAGGATGTCCGCGATCCGCCGCTCGATCGTGTCGCCGGACAGGAACCGCGTGACCGTGACCGGGTGCCGCTGGCCGATGCGGTGCGCGCGGTTGATCGCCTGATCCTCCACCGCCGGGTTCCACCACCGGTCGAACAGGAACACGTAGTTCGTGAACTGCAGGTTCAGCCCGACGCTGCCGGTGCCGTAGCTCATCAGCAGCACGTGCGCGTCCGGGTCGTCCTTGAACCGGTCGAGGATCGGCGTCCGCTGGTTCTGCGGAATCTTGCCGTGGTACTGGAGCGCCCCGTATTTCTGCATCGCCTTCGCCAGCACCTCGAGCGGCTCCACCCACTGCGAGAACACGATCGCCTTCCGCCCGCTCTCGGCCACCTCCTCCATGTCCGACAGCAGCCGTTCCATCTTCGCGCTCTCGCCCGTCTGCGGGTCGAAGTTGCAAATCTGCTTCAGCCGCATCACGAGCTGGAAGACGTGCTGAATGGTGACGGTGTCGCCGAGTTCCTTCAGGTGGAACACGCCGTCGTTCTCGGCCCGGTCGTAGGCCGCGCGCTGCGCCGGCGTGAGGTCCACTTCGAGGTCGCGGATCGTCTTCGGCGGCATGTCCGTGAGCACGTCGTCCTTGGTGCGGCGCAGGATCGAGTCGGACGTGTACCGCGGGATGTGCCGCGGCACCGTGCCCGGCGGGATGCGGCCGGGGTCCACGAAGTTGAAGATGTGAACGAGGTCGTCCGGGTGGTTCTCGATGGGCGTGCCGGTCAGCGCCCAGCTCCGCCCGCGGTTCAGCGACTGCACCGCGTGCGCCGTCTTCGAGTCCTTGTTCTTGATGCGCTGGGCCTCGTCCAGCACCACCACGTCGAAGTAGATGCGCGCGTCGCTCGCGAGGTCGATGTCGCGGGTGAGCGTCTCGTAGTTGATGAGCTTGAGCGGGCAGTTGGACACGAGCCACGTGCGCTGCCGCTCGTCCGGGTCGCCCTCGAACGTCTCGAACGGGATGTCCGGCGCCCACATCTTCAGCTCGCGCGCCCAGTTGTGGACGAGCGGCTTCGGGCACACCACGAGCGCCTGCTTGATCTGCCCCTGGTGGAACAGCAGCCGCAGCGACAGAATCGCCTGACAGGTTTTGCCCAGCCCCATCTCGTCGGCGAGCAGCGCGCCCTGCCGCGGCATGAGGAACGCGATGCCTTCGAGCTGGTACGGGAACGGCTCGAACGGCACCTCGAGTTGCTTGCCGTCGAAGAGGCCGTCGAGCGGCGGTTGCAGCAAGTAGAGCAGGCGATCTTTGAAGAGGACGGTGTCCGCGGTCGGCTTCGGGCGGATGCGCGGCTTGGGGTCGGCGCTGTCCGGTAGCGCGGGGGCGGGCAACTTCACCTGCCGCCCGGCCGCGTGCGGCTTCGCGTTCGGCGGCGGGGTGTAGTCCGCGGGCGGGGCCGGGAACTTCCACCCTTCGGTGGTCACGCTCAGGTCCAGCCGGCCGAGCGAGCGCACCCACGGCGCGTCGGTGAGCAACCGCGTCTCCCGCACGGTCGGGTCGAGTGAGTAGTCGAGTTGCGGGAGGTTCAAAACACCCACCCCCCAGCCCCCTCCCTGAAGGGAGGGGGAGTCGGACCGGTCGGCTTCTTCCTCCCCCTTCCCTTCAGGGAGGGGGGCCGGGGGGGTAGGTTCTTCCACCAAATCAAGCAGCACGGTTCGTCACTCCCATCTTGCGGGCCTCGCCCACCGCTTCGCGGATGCGGGCGAACGGTTCCGCCAGGTCCACCGCCGGGTCCACGCGCTCGAGCAACTGCGCCACCGCGTCGCGGTCGGACGCGAACCGGCCCGGCAGCAGCAGCCCGACGGACGACCGCGGATGCGCGAACGGAACCGTCTCCGTCAGTGTGCCGGTTGGCGGGGCGAGCGCGATCACCGGAATCTCGATTCGTGCCCGAAGGGCCAGCGCCGACAGACAGTCCGTGACGATTAGATCGGGTTTCGTGGCCGTCTTCTCGACGAGGGTTTTGCCGATCACATCGGCGTGGAGGTATTCCACGAGGGTGGGGCCGTAAAGAGCGGCTTGCACGCGGTTCGGCTGAACGGCGGTCGTGAGGCGGAATTCGAGCGGGCGGCCCCAGCCGTTGGTGACCAGATACCCGCCGAGCCAGCCGGTCGAATCCTGGAGCACCGCGAGGAACGCCAGGGCGAGCGGGCCGGTCGGCTTGGGAGACGAAGTTGCCTGAATGGTCACGGCGAACGTTCCCCGACGGGTATGAGTGTCGTGTGGCACATCCCCCATCGTCCCGCCGCGGTCGGGCGCTTCAGCGGGTTCACGGGGGCGCGGCGATTGGGGGGACGCGCATGCGCGGCAGCCGGAACGCGTTACCCAGCTTCTCAAGCTCACCCAGATGAGCGTTGAAATGATCCGGATCGATCAGTCACTTCGCAGATGAACGTTCGCGGCAAAGTGCCCTTCCGAAACGGTCGATGTGAGATAAAACAGGAAGATACGCCGAAGCCCAGTTCACCACACGGACTTCCGATGTCTGACGAGAACGCACCGAAGTTGTCCCCGGTCGAAGGACACAAGGCGGAGAGCGGTTACCTCCGCGGCACGCTCGCGGAGGAGATCGCCGACCCGGCCATCGACCACCTGAGCGACGCCAACAAGAGCCTCATCAAGTTCCACGGCAGCTACGAGCAGGAGGACCGCGACGCCCGCAAGACCCGCGCGAAGGCGGGCGTCGGCAAAGCGTACATGTTCATGATCCGGCTCAAGCTTCCGGGCGGGAAGCTCACCGCGGAGCAGTACCTGGCGCTCGACGACATCGCGGGGCAGTACGCGAACGGCACGCTCCGCATCACCACCCGCCAGAGCTTCCAGTTCCACGGCGTGCTGAAAGGTAATCTCAAGGCCACGATGGCCGCGATCAACCTGAGCTTGGTGACCACGCTCGGCGGGTGCGGGGACGTGAACCGCAACGTGCTGTCGTGCCCGGCCCCGCTCCCGGACCCGGCCCGCGCGCGGATGATGCTCGACTGCGAAGCGGTCGCCGCGCACCTCGCCCCGAAGGCCGGGAAGAAGACGTATCACGAGATCTGGCTGAACGGCGAACCGGCGAAGTTCGACGACGACGCGACCGTGAACGAGCCGATCTACGGGAAGACGTACCTGCCGCGCAAGTTCAAGGTGGCGTTCGCGCTGCCGCACGACAACTGCACCGACGTTCTCGCGCAGTGCCTCGGCTTCCTCGCAATCACCGACGGCGGGCGACTGCTCGGCTACAACGTGTACGCGGGCGGCGGGCAGGGCCAGACGAACAGCAACCCGGACACCTATCCTCTGTTGGCGCAACCCGTCGGGTTCATCGAACCGGACGAGGTGATTGCCGCGTCGGAAGCGGTCATCAAGTTGTTCCGCGACCACGGCGACCGCACCAACCGCAAGCGGGCGCGGCTCAAGTACGTGATGAAGGACTGGGGCGTGGAGAAGTTCCGCGACGTGTTCTACCGCGACTACTTCAAGGGGCCGCGGCGCGAGCCGAAGGAAGCGGAAATCACCGGCCTGGACTTACACCACGGCTGGCAGGGCATGGGCGGCGGGAAGCTCTTCCTGGGGCTGTCCGTGGAGAACGGCCGCATCAAGGACGACGGCCGCATGCGCCTGCGCAGTGGGCTTCACGCGATCGTCGCGAAGTACAAGCCGGACGTGCGCCTGACGGCGCAGCAGGACATCATGCTGTGCGGCCTGACGCGGGCGGACCGCGCGGGCATCGACACGCTGCTGAACGACTACGGCATCCCGCGGCCCGAAACGCTGTCGCAGGTGCAGCGGTTGAGCATGGCGTGCCCGGCGATCCCGACGTGCCCGCTGGCGCTCACCGAGAGCGAGCGGACGATGCCGGGCTTGGTCGATCAGCTCGAAACGGTACTCACGGACCTCGGCCTGAGCCGCGAACCGATCAGCGTGCGGATGACCGGGTGCCCGAACGGGTGCGCCCGGCCGTACCAGAGCGAGGTGGGGATCGTGGGCCGCGGCGGCACGAAGTACACGCTGTATATCGGCGGCGACAGTTACGGCCGGCGCCTGAACACCGAGGTGCAAGACTCGGTTCCGATCGACCAGATCGTACCGAAGCTGGCGAAGGTGTTCGCGGCGTTCGCGTCGGAGCGCGCCGGGGGCGAACTGTTCGGCGATTACTGCACGCGGGTGGGACTGCCGAGGCTGAAGGAGTTGGTGGGGGCACCGGCGTAGCGGCCTTTCAGGCGGCAATCCGTCGCATACCGCGGACCCGAACCGCGGACCGCGGACCCAGGCCAACGGCCTGGGTAATCGGGCGATCATCTCGCGGCCTGAAGGGCCGCCCTCCCTTCAATCCCACACGTACCGTTCGTCGTACGCAATCTTTTCCTGTTCAAAGAGTCGGCGGAGTTCCTGCTGGAACGTCTCCCCTCCGTGGTGTTCCTCTTGGCGAAGTATGTAATCGACCACCTCGGGGGCGTGCGACTGACTCACGGAGTAAATCCCGTACCCGTTCTGCCAGTGGAAGTCCGCCAGCGCTGCCCCTTTGGTCTTCAGCCACTTTGACGAACTCGTTTTCACGTTCTCGACGACCTGCGCAATCGTCCGCGTTCGCGAAAGTGCGAAGCACAAATGCACGTGATCCTCGACGCCACCAACCCGGAGAGAAGTGCAGCCATCGTTATTCAGCACGACGGAGAGGTATGCGTGGAGTTCCACCCGAATCGCCGGACTCAACACCGGGACGCGGTTCTTCGTGCTGAACACCAGATGAACGAGAACGCGGGCAAGGGATTGGGGCATGGGCTATACCCGATGTGAAGCGAGGGAGCGCGGCCCTTCAGGCCGCAATCCTTTTCATACCCCGAACCCAGGCCGTTGGCCTGGGCTGAGGAAGCACGACCCTTCGGGCCGAAA